>JANMPY010000629.1:0-17457 GCA_031370095.1 Betaproteobacteria bacterium | reverse complement strand
ACATTGAAAGACCCCAAAGTCTGGAAGCTCGCCGGTAAACGTCTGGCGCGACTCGACACCGTCGATAAAACCACCGGCAAGCAAATTTACGGCATGGATATAAACATGCCGGGCATGCTGAATGCGGCGGTGAAAGACAGTCCGGTATTTGGCGGCAAGGTGAAAAGTGTTGACGATGCGGCGGTGTTGAAACGCGTCGGCGTGAAAAAAGTATTACGCGTTGGCGATAGCGCAGTTGCCGTGGTTGCAGACACCTGGTGGCGCGCCAAAACCGCGCTGGACGCATTGAAAATCGAATGGGACGAAGGCCCGAATGCGAAGATGTCCACCGCAAGCTTTGCCGAAGTATTGAAGGCAGGCCTTTCTGCCAAAGACGCCATCGTCGGTAGCACCATCGGTGACGCGCCAAAAGCAATTCAAAACGCGGCGCGCAAAATCGAAGCGGTGTATTCGTATCCGCATCAAAATCACGCCTGCATGGAAACCATGAACGCCACCGTGCGCTGGACGCCGGAAAAATGCGAGGTATGGGCGCCGACGCAAAACGGTGAAGCCGCACACGCTGCAGCGGCCGAGGCGGCTGGACTGCCGCCGGCCAAATGCGAGGTATACAAGATGCATTTGGGCGGCGGCTTCGGTCGTCGCGGCTCGACCGACTATGTGCGTCAGGCGGTATCGATTGCCAAACAAATGCCCGGCACGCCGATCAAAATGATCTGGTCGCGCGAGGAAGACATGGCGCAGGGTCGTTTCCATCCGGTCACACAGTGCAAGCTGTTCGCGGGTCTCGACGACAAAGGCGAGATCACAGGATTGCATATGCGTATCTCTGGACAATCGATTCTTGCCGGCGTCGCGCCGCAAAATATTCGCGACGGTAAAGATCCGGTGGTGTTTCAGGGATTGAATACAACCGGGGTTGAAACCACGATTGGCTATACGTTCCCGAATTTGCTGGTCGATCACGCGATGCGCAATCCGCATGTGCCACCGGGATTTTGGCGTGGCGTGAATCTTAACCAGAACGCGATTTATCTCGAATCGTTTATCGACGAAATTGCGTATGCGACCAAGCAAGACCCATTGGCAATGCGCCGAAAACTGATGGCCAATCATCCGAAATATCTGGCCGTGCTGGATGCGGTGGCCAAACGCGTTGAATGGGACAAGCCCGCACCGAGCGGCGTTTTCCGCGGGCTCGCGCAGACGATGGGGTTTGGCAGCTACGTGGCGGCGTGCGCCGAAGTGTCGGTGAGTCGCGATGGCGTATTGAAAGTGCATCGCATCGTCGCTGCAACCGACTCGGGTCACGCAGTTAATCCGCAGCAGATTGAAGCGCAGGTCGAGGGTTCGTTCGTCTACGGACTTTCGGCCGCGCTTTATCAGGAATGCACGGTGAAAGATGGTCGTATTGAGCAGACCAACTTTCACAACTATCCGACGTTAAAGTTGGCCGAGATGCCGAAAGTTGAAACCATCGTCATGCCGTCGGGTGGATTTTGGGGCGGCGTCGGTGAGCCGACGATCGCGGTTGCCGCTCCGGCGGTGTTGAATGCGATATTCGCCGCGACCGGAAAACGCATTCGTGATTTGCCTTTGAAGAATCACAGCTTGAAGGCTTGATGGCGTGAAGGCAATGGCGGTGGCGCTGGCAATTATTGCGGGCCATTTTTTTCCAGCGGAGGTTGCACAAGCGGCAGACGAAACGCCATTGGCAAAATTTGTCGCCGTCGGCAACGGCATCCCGACGCCGCTGACAACGATTGCAGGCGACGCCTCACGCGGACGCGCCATCGTTGCCAACGCCCGCGTGGGAATGTGTTTGCTGTGTCATCAGGCACCGATGCCTGAGCAAACATTTCAGGGCAACCTGGCACCCAGCATCGTGGGTGCGGCAAGTCGTTCCACCGAGGCACAACTACGGCTGCGACTGGTCGACGGCCGTCGCCTCAATCCGGACAGCATCATGCCTTCGTATTATCGCGTTGATGGATTGATGCGCGTCGGTAGCGCATGGCAATCAAAACCGATTCTGGACGCGCAACAGATTGAAGATGTCGTGGCTTATTTGCTTACATTGAAATGAAATCGCGTCGAACCTTCATGGCGTCAAGCACCGCTGTGGCGACCAGCATCCTGCTGCGCCCGGCGACACTATTGGCGCAAAGCGATTCGCTCGCAGCGGTCGTCCGCGCGTACGCGGGTGGCGCAAAATTGATAGATGGTCGCGTCAAGCTCGATATCGCCCCACTGGTCGACAATGGCAACAGCGTGCCGATTGAAGTCTCTGTTGAGAGCCCGATGACGGCGACAGATCACGTCGTCGCCATCGCGGTGTTCAATGAAAAAAATCCACAGCGCGATGTCGTGGAATTCATGCTCGGCCCACGCGCCGGACGTGCGCACGTTGCCACCCGCATACGGCTCGCCACTACGCAAAAATTGGTCGCGGTGGCCAAAATGCAGGATGGCACGTGCTGGACGCACACCGTTGACGTGCTGGTCACGCTCGCTGCGTGCATCGAAGAATAATCAAGTGGCACGCGCGCTCATCACCGTCCCACCCACGGCCAAACGCGGCGAGATAATTGCGCTGCGCGTGCTGATCCAGCACCCGATGGAAACCGGCTATCGGCGCAGCAGCGAAGGCGCGATGCTGCCACGCAATTTGATCCGCCGCTTCAGTTGTCGATTTGAAGCCGACGGCGCAAACAGAAAGAGTGAAGCCATTTTCAGCGCGACCCTGCATGCAGCGATTGCGGCGAATCCGTTTATTTCGTTTCACGCGCTTGCGACCACCAGCGGCGTATTTGTATTTAGCTGGGAAGGCGATAATGGTTTCGCGCAGACCGAGCGCGCGATACTGGCGGTGACGTGACGCGCGACTTTTTTATTTTGCTTGCTGCGTTTTTTTTCATCGGACTGCAAACAACGCATGCAGCAGACACACGCAAATCTGGTTTCGATGTCATGCGCGCCGCCACGCAGGCGCTGCAAAAAGATGACAGCCAAAACCCCGCAATGCTGTGGGTGAAAGACGGCGAAGCCCTGTGGCAGCGTAGCGAAGGCCGCGCCGCCAAATCGTGTGCAAGTTGTCATGGCGATGCGCGCAGCAGCATGCGTGGCGTAGCGGCACGTTACCCGGCGTTTTCAAGCGCGTTGAAGCGCGTGATCAATTTGCAACAGCAGATCGATACCTGCCGCAGTACGAAACAGAAAGCCGACCCGCTGCCTGCTGAGCACCAGACTTTACTTAGCCTGGAAAGCTATGTCGCGTTGCAGTCGCGCGGCCTTAAGCTACAGCCGCCAAACGACGACGGTCTCACACTCGCTCGCACGCGCGGCGAAGCGCTGTTTCAGCAGCGCATTGGGCAAATTGCCTTGAGCTGTAAAGACTGCCACGTCGATAATGCCGGCAAAGCACTCGCAGGCAATGTGATTCCCGAAGCGCATCCCACCGGCTACCCTATTTACCGGCTCGAATGGCAAGGCGTTGGATCGTTGCAACGCCGGTTGCGCAATTGCATGACCGGTGTGCGCGCCGAGCCGTATGCATTCGGCAGTGACGAGCTCACCGCGCTTGAGGTGTATCTCGTTTCGCGTGCGAAAGGCATGAAGGTCGAATCGCCCGCAGTGCGGCCGTGACTTTTCTGCTGACGGCAACGCCTATAATCGCTCGCATGCACCGACCAAGCCAGAACACTCCCTCGTCTGCGGCATTGCTGCCCGCGATTCTGGAGCGTTTTCCCATGCTTTCGAAAATACCCCGCGAGCGCCTGATATCCATCATCGAACACGGCGAATATCGCGAAATGCGCACCGGCGAGCGGCTGTTCTCGCCGGGCGAGCCCTGTGGCGGATTTCCGTTGCTGCTCGACGGCAGCGTTCGGGTGGTGCGCGAAACGGGCCGCGGAAAAAGCATCACGCTCTATACCGTCCATGCTGGCGAGCTTTGCATAGTCTCGAGCGAAAGCCTGTTCGCCTCGCCCAGCCTGATGGCAACCGGTTATGCCGAAACGCCTGTCACGGTACTTTCGCTAAGTGCGGACACTGTTGATTCTCTGCTCGCGAGCGAGCCGGCATTCCGACGGTTCTTTTTCGGTCTCATCAGTGCGCGTCTGGCCGATCTGGTGTTGACAGTGGAAGCGGTCGCCTTTCTCAAGCTCGATCAACGGCTCGCTGTGCTGCTGGTGGAAAAAGGCCCGCGTGTAGCCTTGACCCATCAAGTGATCGCCGATCAGCTCGGTGTGGCTCGCGAGATGGTCTCGCGGGTGATGCGCGGCTTTTCCGAGCACGGCTGGATTACACAATCGCGCGAAGTGATTGAGGTACTCGATGTGGCAGCGCTTGATCGTTTGTCGAGAGGTCTTGCGGGCTAGATTCATCCGCTTTGTAACAATCGTCACTGACGAACCTGCATGGTGACTGGATAATGTGTTTAACCCGACATCAATAGGAGACACACATGCTGCTGCAATTGTTTGATGTCCCGTCGTCCACCTACACCTACATCTTAGCTGACGATGAGAGCCGCGAAGCCGCAATTATCGATCCCGTGCTGGGTCATGCCGACCGCGACTTGAGCGAGCTGGCGCGTCACGGTTTTAAGTTGCGCTGGATTCTCGACACCCACGTTCACGCCGATCACGAAACCGGTGCCAATGCACTCAAAGCCGCCACCGGCGCTGGCACCGCGATCGGCGCGCAGTGCGGCTCAATCGGCCACGATCAGGCGCTGGTGGATGGCGACCAGCTTCCGCTGGGAAATGGCGTGATCCACGTTATCGCCACGCCGGGGCACACACCCGGCAGCTCGTCGTATCTTTGGGGCAAAAATGTTTTCACAGGCGACACGTTGTTGATCGAAGGCTGTGGTCGCACTGACTTTCAAAACGGCAACAGCGAAGCGATATATCACAGCATCACCGCCAAATTATTCGGACTGCCAGACGACACCATCGTGTGGCCTGGCCATGATTATCGCTACAGGCATAGCTCGACCATTGGCCATGAGAAACGCCACAACCCGCGTTTCGCAGGCAAAGATGTGGCGACTTTTGGCACGTTGATGAAAAATCTCAAACTGGCACCGCCGACAATGCTCGACCAAGCGGTGTTGGCAAACCGTCATGGCGGTGCGTTGCAATCGGGCGAAGCGGTGCCGGCAATGCTGATGGCACGTACGCTTGAGTCGACATTCGATGCTGCAAAGGACGCGCTCGTCGATCTGCGCGATGCGCCGGACTTTCTACAAGATTCACTGTCAATTGCGGTGCGGATGGACTGCAATAATATCACCGCTCTCGCAGACCTTGCGAAACAGCATCGCAAGCTTTTTCTCATTTGTCGCTCGGGCCGTCGTTCGCTGGTAGCCGCCGATGCCTTGCTCAAAATCGGCGTTGAGAACGTCTGTACCGTCACCGGTGGCATGTTGGCGCTGCGAAACACGACCGCTACTGCTCTGGAGCCGCACGCATGAATTCTCAATCGTGGATAAATTCCCTGCTCGGGGGCGCGCTGATCGGGCTGGCCAGCGGCGGATTGATGCTGTTCAATGGCCGTGTCGCCGGGATTTCGGGTATTTTTCATCGTGCTGTTGAAGGAAGTCGCGACGCTTGGCGCTGGGCGTTCCTGCTCGGTCTGGTACTCACCGGCACGGTGGCGCACCAGTTATTTCCGACCGCGATGATGACAACTTCGACTAGCAGCACCCCCAATCACACCGCGCTGCTCATCGCCGCCGGCTTGCTGGTAGGGTTCGGCACCCGCATGGGTAGTGGCTGCACTTCCGGGCACGGCATCTGCGGCCTTGCGCGACTGAGTCCGCGATCACTGGTTGCGGTGCTGGTATTTTTGGGCACCGGCATCGCGGTTACGCTTGCCCTCCGTTTGTCCGGAGTACGCTGATGGGACAAATGATTTCCGCCTTGTTGACAGGCGCACTATTTGCGGTCGGCTTGCTGGTGTCGGGTATGACGGATCCTGCCAACGTGAAGGGCTTTCTGGATGTGTTTGGTGACTGGCGTCCACAGTTGATGGCTGTGCTCGGCGCGGGCGTGGTCGTCGCATTCCTTGTGTACCGCGTTGCGCGGCAACGTGGGCATCCCCTCATCGGACTAAAATTTTATTGGCCCGAGTCGAACCAAATCGATATGCCGCTCGTTGCCGGTGCCGCACTGTTTGGTGCCGGCTGGGCACTCGCTGGCTATTGTCCCGGCCCGGCGCTGGTGGTTGCGGGTGGTTTGCAACGCGACGCGATTATCTTTATTGTTGCGATGCTGGGTGGTAACTTTGCTTACCGCCTGTTTCGGAGATAGCCATGTCCTACCTCGACGATCCTCGCGTACTATTTGCCGCCGAACGCACGCTGCTCGCGTGGCAACGTAGCGCCATTGCCTTGATGGCGTTTGGTTTCGTCGTCGAGCGCTTCGGACTATTTCTGCGCATGGTCAACAATCAGCCGCTCACGCTGTCGCAGCGCGGATTCTCGCTGTGGCTGGGCATCGGCTTGCTGGTGGTCAGCGCGGTGGTCAGTATCACGGCGTCGTTACAATACCGGCGCGTCATTCGCAGCCTCGGGCCACGGGAAATTCCAGAGGCTTATTGGACCAACATGGGCGTATGGTTGAATTTCCTGCTGGCGTTTATTTCGCTGGCGCTGGCGGCGCATTTTGTTTGGTCGGCGTGAGCCAACATGACTGACGTTTGGCATCCCTTGCCACCGCACGCACGAGATACGTGTAATGCGTCAATACCCCACGTGCGATAAGAATCATTCGCGACCGTTCCGCCATCTCATCCTTCTTCGCTGCGCGCATCTACAGCGCTGCGAATGCGTTAGCCGGCACCCAGCATCAACGCTACACGGTATGTCGCAAATGACGCCAGATACGCCAGCATAAATAAATACCCCGCCATCAACAGCGGCATTTTCCAGCCACCAGTTTCGCGCTTCACCGTGGCCAGCGTTGACAAACATTGCGGCGCGAATACATACCAGGCGAGCAGTGAAAGTGCTGTCGCAAGACTCCACGTCTGGGCGATCAACGGGCTTAACGCCGCTGCCGTATCGCTGCCCGTTGCGGAAAGTGCATAGACCGTGCCGAGCGAGCTGACGGCGACTTCGCGCGCGGCCATGCCGGGCACGAGCGCGATGCAAATCTGCCAGTTAAAACCAATCGGCGCGAAAATATAAGTGAGCGCATGGCCGATGCCACCAGCCAGACTGTATTCGATGGCCGACCCTGCAGCACCTGGCGGCGGCGCAGGAAAGCTGGCGAGGAACCAGAGCAGAATGGTCAACATCAGGATGATACCGCCGACGCGCTTCATGAAAATCACCACGCGTTGCCACAGGCCGATCGCCACGCCACGCGCGGTGGGCCAGTGGTAATTCGGCAGCTCCATCATCAGCGGACGCACGAGACGACCCGCACTGGTGAAGCGCTTCAGCACCCACGCAACCGCCATTGCACCCGCGACACCAGCGATATAGAGCGCAAACAAAACCAGCCCTTGTAGCTGGAACACGCCAGCCACTTCGCGCACCGGAATGAACGCACTGATCAGCAACGCATACACCGGCAAGCGCGCCGAACAAGTCATCAATGGCGCGATCATGATGGTGACGAGTCGATCACGCGGGTTGGCAATGGTGCGCGCGGCCATGATGCCGGGAATGGCGCACGCAAAGCTCGACAACAACGGAATGAATGAGCGGCCCGACAGCCCCACGCTGCCCATGATGCGATCCAGCAGGAACGCAGCGCGCGGCAAATAACCGGTTTCTTCCAAAATCAAAATGAAGAAAAACAAAATCAGTATTTGCGGCAAAAAAACGATCACGCCGCCGAGCCCTGCGATGATGCCATCGACTAAAAGGCTGCGCACCCAGATATCGGGAAGTGCGCCAGTGGCCGCAGCCCCGACCCATGCCGTGCCTGCCTTGATTACATCCATCGGCACAATCGCCCACGCAAATACCGCCTGAAACATCAGGAACAACGTTGCCAATAACAGCAACGTGCCCCACACTGAATGCAACACCACTTGATCGATGCGGTCGCTCGCTGTGTGCGGCACGACTTCATCGAGCCCCAAGCGAACGAGAATTGCCTGCACTGTTTTGTGGTCGCCTTCCGTGTTGGCAGACATCGCGTCCGTGTCGACAGAAGCAACGACACCTGCCGGTCGCTGGCCCGCCGTTTCCAGCAACGGACGCAGTGCTGCGTCGCCGCCGGATTTCACGCCGACCGTTTTCACCACGGACACGCCCAATTCACGTGAGAGCGCATCAGCGTCAATCAATAAACCGCGCTTTTCGGCGATGTCGGCCATATTCAGCGCGACCACGCAAGGCAAACCCAATCTTTTTACGGATAACACCAATCGCAAGGTACGGCGCAGATTGGTGGCATCGACCACGCACACCACCATGTCGGGCTGCCGCTCGCCTTTGGCGCGACCATAGAGCACATCCGTGGTGATGCGCTCGTCGGGCGAGCGCGGATGCAAGCTGTACGCACCGGGCAAATCCAGCACACGCACATGCCGGCCGTCGCTGGTGGTGAGCGAGCCCTCTTTGCGCTCGACGGTGACGCCAGCGTAATTGGCTACTTTTTGGCGACTGCCGGTCAGCAGATTAAACAGTGCGGTCTTGCCGCAATTGGGATTGCCGATCAGCGCAACGAGTGAACCGGATTTATAGAAATGAATAACCGACGGTCGTGATACGGCGTTCATCAGGGTCGCGGTTGCGCCTGCATATGAGCTGGCACGTCGGCCCTCAACTGTACACAGGCAGCCTCTGCGCGCCGCAACGCAAACGTTGACGCACCCACGCGCACCACCAAGGGATCGCCACCGAGCATCCCGCGCGCCATGAGTGTGACGCGCTCACCGGGAATGAAACCGATTTCTTCGAGCCACCGATGCCACTCAGGCGCATGCGTCGGCACCGTGACTGCGCTGACGACATGCGCGTGATTGAGCGACGCGTTTGACAATACGTTAAGTGAAGCTTTAATTTTGCGTGATGCGGATGTCTTCATGACGGTCTCGGATTTTGTAATGCCGCGCAGTGATCAAGAACAAAGCGTGGCGTGTGTATGGCTGCGTATCGGTGTGCGTGCGTGTTTTATCTGATACTGCATTCTAAATGATATAGATTCGCATTTATCAAAAAATATCTGGTTTTGTCACAATTTTTCTATTGTTCAGCTGCAAAAAAGCTATAACTTAATGCGAACCATTCGCATTCAATATGCTAATATTCGTCCAGAAACTTCAATTTCAAGGAGGGTTTGGCATGAATCGAAGAAAATTTGTGGCGAGCATTGCCGGTGGTTTATCCGCATTGGGCACGTACTCCACACGCACGCTGGCTGCGCAATTGACCGGTCGTACTGTCGTGCCGCGATTGGCGACGCGCAACGCCTATCGTCAAACCAATCTTGCTGCGAGCAAAACTGCGTACGACGCGAAATTCACGTTTGAAGGCATGGTCGATGCATGGGGCATCGCCATCCGCCCGGCTGGCGCGGGCGGGCACTTCTGGGTGCTCGGTGGTGGCACTTCGTATCAATTTGTGGGCGACGTCACGGCCTCACCTGACCCCAAACTTCGCACAATATTTCAAGACAGCCTGGCCGAAGTCTATCTGCCGGGAAGCGACGCCTTCACCTCCGCCGACAGTATCGGCAAAGCGACCGGAACCGCGTTTAACGGTGCGCCGCTCGCGTCGGATTTGTTTCGCGTGACAACGCAATTGGCGATCATCAACAATGAAACAGTCCGTTTCGACGGTTCGGCACGATTCGTATTCGTGACCGATTCGGGCATGCTGTCGGCATGGACAGATCGTGCGCAAGATGGCCGTACGGTGCGCGTCAACGGCCCGGCGCAATTGATGTTTGACGGCGCCAATGAAGGCATGTCGTTTTTCGGTGTGGCGCTTAAAACCGATACGTGGGATACCTTGTGGACGGTCGATTTCGGTCTCGCGCCGCAGATCCGGCAGTTTGATAAAAACTGGCGGCTAGTACCGACCCAAGGTTTCGTCAATCCTTTCGCCACCGGCGCGTTGCGCGATGAAATGAATCCTGACGCTGGCAGCGCGCCCAGGCCGGGCGAGCCCGTTCCGTTCAATATTCACGTGCTTGGGAATCGCGTTTTTGTCCTGTATTGCGTAAGCCAAGTGCTGCGTAATGATGGGGGCTTCATTGTTGACGCGCGCAAATTCTTGCCGGGCGAAGAGGATTCCCTCGACGCCGCAACGGAAAGCAAAACAGGCGGTTTCCCGAATCGCGGCAAGCTGGTCGAATACACGCTCGATGGCGAATTGGTGCGAATTTACGACGACCTCGGTCGCTTGAACGCGCCATGGGGTGTGGCGATTGCGCCGGCCAATTTTGGCTTGTTGTCAAACGCGTTGCTGGTGGCCAATTTCGGCGGCGCGGGCAAGATTGCCGCGTTCAATCAAACCACGGGCCGCTTTATCGATTACCTGCGCGATGCGTCCGGCGACGTCATCGGCGTGGGCGGTATCTGGGCACTGATGTTCGGCAACGGCGTGAGTTTGGGCGATACCAACGCGCTCTATTTTGCCGCCGGGACTGAAGAAGAAAAGGCCGGATTATTTGGCTCACTTCGTTACGCCGACTAACGCTGCCAGCCGCACCGTTTTTCAAAATATTATTTTTAATTTATTTTTTACGCAGAAAGCAAACACCATGAATGCAACATCAACCTTGAAACGTTTTTCGCTAAGCGTCATCGCCGTTAGCGTCGCCCTCGCCTGCACCCACACCGGCGCGCAAACGCCCGAAACGCAGTTGCTGAAAAGACTCGACGACCTCGCCGCAGAATTGGATCGCGTCAAAAGTGAATTGAAACAGATGAAGGCCAAGCAGGATGCGGCAGCGCCCGTCGCGGCAGCATCGATCCCGGCAGCACCTGCCAACGTTTCCGCCACACAACTCACCGCATACGGCGAGATTAACTACACCCGACCGCGACGCGATAGTGCCGCCACGCAGGCCGACGTGGGCCGTTTTGTACTCGGATTTCAGCATCGGTTTGACGAGCGCACCAAGGTCGTTGCCGAGTTGGAGGTGGAGCACGCGGTGACATCGGCGGGAGACTCAGGCGAAGTTGCGGTCGAGCAAGTCTATGTTGAGCATCGCTTGAACGAAACCTTCGGCGCGCGTGCCGGATTATTTTTAGTGCCACTGGGCTTGATCAATCAGAGCCATGAGCCGCATACGTTCTACGGCGTGTTCCGCCCGGCGGTTGAACGCGCCATTATCCCAACGACCTTGCGTGAAATCGGCGTGCAGGTATTCGGCGAACACGACAACGGCATTTCCTGGAGCACCGGGATTTCAACCGGGCCCGATCTCACCAAGTGGGATCCGACCAATGCCGAAAGCGTTGAGTCACCATTGCGTACGCTGCATCAGGAAGGCCAGCTTGCGAAATCAAAAGACTTGTCACTTTTCGGCGCGGTGGATTGGCGCGGTGTGCCGGGTCTGCGTTTGGGTGCGGGCATCATCGCCGGCAAGCTTGGCCACGGCACGAAAGGTTTTGCGGCGCAGAATGCGCGCTACAGTCTGGCGGACGTGCATGCAAAATGGACGCCCGGCGCGTGGGATTTGAGTGCCGTCTACGCTCGCGGCAGCATCACCGGCGCGGGTGCGTTGAATGCAACTTTCGCCAGCGCGCCGTACCTAGTGCCGAAACGGTTTGATGGATTTTATGCGCAAGCCGCTTACCGGCAGCGACTCTCCGGCGACTACGTAATCTCACCATTTTTGCGCTATGAAAAAATCAATACTGGACGCAGCTTTGACGGTGTCGTGCTTGGTCTCAACGTGAGCGCATATGACACTGAATCGATTTCGACAATCGGCGTGAATTTTAATATCGCGCCGAGTGTCGTCTTGAAGGCCGACATACAACGCTACAAAATTGTCAAAGATTCTGACAGCGTCAATCTTGGTTTGGGATTTGCGTTTTAACAGCGACAACGTTCAGCGCCAAATTTAACAGCGAAAAAAATAATGCAAGGACTACATTGGCTATCCGTACCGATGCTGGCGACGGCCAGCATCTACGCGCATGCCACGCAATATGCCACGCCTGATGTCGCCGCGAAACGCAGCTTCCCCGAGGCGACCGCGTTCAAGGAGATGATCGTGCAGCTAAGCACGGCGGAGATGCGCGCCATTGCTGACGCTGCGGGCTTGCCGGTACGCAATCCTGCATGGCGCGTCATCGTTGCACTCAACGGCGATAAACCAATGGGTGTGATGGTGCTGGACAGTGTGATCGGTAAATTCGAATTGATCGACTACGCGGTGGCCATCGGCAACGACGGCAAAATTTGCAACGTTGAAATTCTCAACTACCGCGAAAGTCACGGCTATGAAGTGCGTTTGCCGGCTTGGCGAAAGCAATTTATCGGCAAGGGGCAGGCCGCGAAGTTGCGCGTTAGTGAAGACATCGCCAATATCAGCGGCGCGACCATGAGCAGTACCAACGTGACCGACGGCGTGCGGCGCGCCGTGGCGGTGGTGGCGACGATGCGCGCGGCAGGCAGGCTGTGATCGAAACAGACACCCGCAATGCCGCCGCCGCGCCCCGCAAGCGCGCCAAACCATTGCTAGGCACGTTCGTGGAGATTACGCTTTCCGCGATGCAGGAAGATGAATTCCTGCGCCTCACGGATCTCGCGTTTGCGCTAATCGCCGACGTGCATTCTGCGATGAGCTTTCATGAGCCGCGCAGCGACTTGATGCGGCTCGCGTCAGCACCCGCAGGTGAAGTCTGCGCGGTGTCGGCGCACACATGGGAAGTTCTGCGCACGGCACTGGACATTGAAGCGGCGAGCGACGGCATTTTCAACGTAACGGTTGCGCCCGCATTGGTTGCGCGCGGGCTGTTGCCTTCGCCGAGCGGCACGCAATCACCGCTGGCAACTTCGCTCGCGGCGGGCATCGAGCTTCTCGACACCAATCGTGTGCGTATTCGCCAGCCGGTGTGGATTGATCTCGGCGGCATCGCGAAAGGCTACGCGGTCGACGTTGCGGTCGAGGCATTGCAACGTGAAGGTGTTGCCGCGTGCGTCGTGAATGCGGGCGGCGATTTGCGCGTCACCGGCGACGCGCCGCATCCGCTCGCGATCCGCCATCCGGCTTCACCGATGCAATCGATCCACATCGCGACATTGGAGAATCTGGCCACAGCGACCAGTGGTGGCTATTTCCAGCCACCGTGCGCGAACGGAAATGAACAAGCGCCGCAGCACGCGGCGATCATCGGCCCCGCGCGACGGGACGCCACCTTCGCCTCTGCCACCGTGATCACGCCGAGCTGCACCATCGCCGATGCGCTGACGAAAGTCGTCTGGCTCATCGGTGCCGACGCCAAGGAGCTGCTCCTCGCATACAATGCGAGCGGCGCGCTGGTGCATGGCGACGGCAGTATTCGCGTCGTGTAGTTTCTCACCACGTAACGTAACGTAACCTATCCCATACCCGGTATCCGGGTAAAACTTACTCGCACTCAAACGCCACACGCACAAATGTTTCGCCACGCAAACCCAATCCGTAGCCCAAAAAAACACCGGGGCATGTCGCCGACACCGATCGCTGCGTCGTCACAAAAATTGTCGGCGCATCATCGGCGCTGGGTTTATTTTTCTACTGCCACTTTGTGGATCACCGGTGCCGTGTGGTTGCTCGCACATTATTTTTTTCGCGACGCCGATAATCTGGCCGCACTGGTGCATGCCGCAGAGCCGTGGTCGATGAAAATACACGGCGGATTGTCGATGTTGTTTTTAATCGTGATGGGGTCTTTGGCCACAATACACATGCGGCTCGGCTGGCGGCGCAAAAAAAATCGCGTTTCAGCCGTTGCGCTAATCGCTTTTACCGGCACGCTCATGCTGTCCGGTTATTTGCTGTACTACGCAAGCGGCGAATCGTTGCGTAGCTGGGTGTCGATTTTCCACTGGGTGGCGGGACTCGCATTGCCGATGGTACTGGTGATGCATGTTTATCTGGGACGCAAAGCCAATCACTAGCACCAACGCGGCTTGTGGCAGATAAATGACCTGCCATCCGCACCAGTGCTGGCTTTCTGCGGTTGTCGACAGGAAATATATTAAACATCAGCAACGGTGCGCGACGCGGCAGTGGCGCGCTTTCTTCAGCGTAAAATAGTTGCATTCAGTGTTCATTCGGCGAAAACAAATCATGAAACCAAACGACCTCAAAGCCCAATTCAAATGGGACGATGCTTTTCTTCTCGATGATCAGCTCTCGGATGAAGAGCGGATGATTCGCGATGCGGCGCACGCCTATTGTCAGGAAAAATTGCAGCCGCGTGTGCTGCTTGCCAACCGCCACGAAAAATTTGATCGCGAGATCATGAATGAAATGGGCGCGCTTGGATTTTTGGGCTCGACCATCGACGGCTACGGCTGCGCGGGCGTGAACTACGTCGCCTACGGCTTGATCGCGCGTGAAGTCGAGCGCGTGGACTCTGGCTATCGTTCAGCCATGAGCGTGCAGTCCTCGCTGGTGATGCACCCGATTCACGCCTATGGCAATGAGGCGCAGCGCGCAAAATGGTTACCCCGATTGGCTACGGGCGAGCTGGTTGGCTGCTTCGGCCTTACCGAGCCAAACGCAGGCTCGGATCCGTCGTCGATGGAAACACGCGCCAAAAAAGTAGCGGGTGGTTATGTCGTTCATGGCGCGAAAATGTGGATTACCAATTCGCCGATTGCCGATGTTTTTGTCGTTTGGGCGAAAGACATGTCGGATGCTGAAACGATTCGCGGCTTCGTGCTCGAAAAAGGCATGAAGGGCTTGTCGGCACCAAAGATCGAAGGCAAATTTTCCTTGCGCGCGTCGATCACCGGCGAGATCGTGATGGACGATGTGTTCGTGCCGGAAGAAAATCTGCTGCCGAATGTGAAAGGCTTGAAAGGCCCGTTCGGTTGCCTGAACAAAGCGCGTTATGGTATTTCCTGGGGCGCAATGGGTGCGGCCGAGTTCTGCTGGCACGGAGCGCGGCAATATACGCTTGATCGCATCATGTTTGGCAAACCACTCGCGGCCACGCAACTGGTGCAAAAAAAACTGGCCGACATGCAAACTGAAATTACCCTCGGGCTGCAAGCCTCGCTCCGCGTGGGACGCTTGATGGATGAGGGCCGCGCAACACCGGAAATGATTTCACTCATCAAACGCAATGGCTGCGGCAAGGCACTCGACATTGCCCGTGTGGCCCGCGATATGCACGGCGGTAACGGCATCGCCGACGAGTATCACGTCATTCGCCACATGATGAATCTGGAGGCGGTGAATACCTACGAGGGCACGCACGATGTCCATGCGCTTATTCTTGGCCGCGCGCAAACGGGGTTGAATGCGTTTGGCTCCTGATGCGTTTGCGATATTGACATCTTCGGGAATTTAACCATGGCTCTGCCTATAAAATCGTCGGTAAAAATGTCGTCGGCAGAAAATCTGCCGCTGGATATTTTTGCGCTCATCGGCAAGGCCGAAAATATCGAACAAGCTGCGGTGGCCATGCAGGCGATGTCGCATCCGTTGCGCATCAAAATTTTGTGCCTGCTGTCCTCGGGAGAAATGATGGTGACTGACATCAACGAGGCGGTCGGCTCCACGCAGAGCAATATTTCCCAGCATCTGGCCATCCTCAAGGCGACCGGCATGATCACCTCGCGTAAAGACGCCACAAAAGTTTTGTACCGCATTGAGGACGCGCGCATTCTGCAGATGATCAGTCTGACGCGCGAAATTTTCTGCAGCGTTTAGAAAAACTTCACCCTCACCCAGCCCTATCCCAAGGGCAAGGGTGAGAAATGTTGTGCGATGGATAAACCGCCATCGTGCAAATTAAAAGGATTGCCCACCATGGATTTTCGTAGCGATACCGTCACACGCCCAACAGCCGCGATGCGCGAGGCGATGTTGAATGCACCCGTCGGTGACGATGTTTATGGCGAGGATCCGACCGTCAACGCACTGGAAGAAAAAGCCGCCGCGATGTTGGGATTCGACGCGGCGCTCTATGGCATCAGCGGCACGCAAACCAATCTGCTTGGCCTGCTCGCACACTGCGAACGCGGCCACGAAGTGATCGTCGGGCAAATGGCGCACACCTATCGCTGGGAAGCCGGCGGCATGGCGGTGCTCGGCTCGATCCAGCCGCAGCCACTTGAGCAACGCGGCGACGGGACGATGGACATCGCCGCAATCGAGGCGGCAATTAAACCCGATGACGCGCACTATGCGATCACCCGCCTCATTGCGCTGGAGAATACCTGGGGCGGCAAGGTGTTGCCCGCGGAGTATGCGCCTAACGTGAAAATACTTGCCAATACGCGCGGCCTTGCCACACACCTCGATGGCGCGCGTTTGTTCAACGCGGCGGTGTATTCGGCTTCATCGTCGTCGGCTTTCCAGCCAATCGAGGCTGCAAAAAAAATCTGCGCTTCCTTCGACACCGTATCGGTATGTCTATCCAAAGGTCTCGGCGCGCCGGTAGGCTCACTGCTGCTCGGCAGCAAACCGCTCATCGCCAAAGCAAGGCGCATGCGAAAAATGCTCGGCGGCGGCATGCGACAGGCAGGTGTTATTGCGGCGGCGGGAATGTATGCGCTTGACCATCATATTGAACGTCTCAAAGACGATCACGCGAATGCAGCACTGCTCGCCAACGGCTTGGTGAAAGCCTCGAACGGGCAGTTGAAAATCGACGCACCGCAAACAAATATTTTATGGGCAGAAGTGCCTACGCCGCTGTTTGCTGATTTCAATGCGCATCTTAAAGCGCACGATGTTTTTGTCTCCGGCGCGTATGGCAAACAGCGTTGGGTCACGCACCTCGATGTATCGCGTGCGGATGTAGAGCGTGCGGTGGAGATTGCTTCGGCGTTCTTTGCAAGGCGTGCGTAGAACCAGCATTGGCGCGGTGTTTGGCGCACAAATGGCTGGCGAGGCGCGCGGATGCTGGGGTTACATTTTTTGTAATGCGTTAATTCAAATCCAGCGCATGCGCCTTCAGTTCTTCAAGCTCCACCACATCGAGCGAGCGCTCATGCGTAGCACCGAGCACGATGCGTGGCGCGACACCAGCGAGAAACGCATCCTCCCATCGCGAGACACATACGCACCACTTGTCGCCGGGCTTTAATCCGGGAAAGCCAAACTCCGGATGCGGGGTGGAGAGATCGTTGCCGGTGCGTTTACTGAAGGCTAAAAATTCTTCGGTCATGCGCGCGCATACCGTATGTGAACCTTGGTCGCTATCGTCGGTGCGGCAATGGCCATCGCGAAAATAACCTGTCATCGGCGAGGAGCAGCAGCTTTCCAGTTCGCCTCCAAGAACATTTTTGTGCGCCATACTCACTTCGCTCCT
>JANMPY010000611.1:0-3135 GCA_031370095.1 Betaproteobacteria bacterium | reverse complement strand
GCACTCATCTACACCGACGCCGGCCACTATCTTTCCGGCAGCGGCTGGGGGCAAACCACGCAATACAACGTGGGGCCGATGAAAAGTGGTGGCACGCCTGAAGGCAACGCACGTGCGCAAGCAGATGCCTATCCGAAAATGATCGCGTTTTTGAAGCGAACGCTGGGCGTGAAATAACCACAGTCGGCGGCGCTGCGTTGCGTTGAGTTGAGTTGAGTGAGCTGCAGAGGTATTGGTGCGTATCCGCAAACGGCTTTAACCGCTAGTCCACTGCTGCATAATTGACGTGACTTATTTTCATGATCACTGATCTGCTCCTTCCCCCGGTCACGGGGGAAGGCGGGGATGGGGGCGATGCTAAAGTCGACGCGCCATTTGCAACGACACCCCCATCCCGACCTTCCCCCGCATAGCGGGGGAAGGAGGTGCGGCTACCGGACAGCGCACCGACGAACGAAACACTTCGATCATCAATCCGTACCATTCGCCTGAACAACCAAATACGTCAACACCGGCTGGTCGCGATTCTTCACCCGGATCGGCGGCTGCACCTCAGCCGAAAATTGCTTGCTGGCACCAGCCGCTGTGTTGACCGATGCCCAGGTGCTGCCACTCACCAGCACGCCATCGGGCGGACACGAATTTTCGATCCGCGACGCGACGTTCACGTTGTCGCCGATCACGGTGTAATCCATGCGCGTTTGGCTGCCGATATTGCCGGCAACAACTTCGCCGGTATTGATGCCAATACGCATTTGCAAGTTCTCCATGTTGGTATTGCTGCGACGCAGCTCATCGAGTCGCTGTTGCATGCGCACGCCTGCACTAACGGCGGCAGTGGCGTGGTGGCGTGAGGCTTCAGGTGTGAAAATCGCCATGATGCAGTCGCCCATGAATTTATCGACGACACCGCTTTCTTCTTCAATGATGCTGCACATGGCGGTCATGTAAATATTCAGGACCCCGACAATTTCCTGCGGGTCGAGACGTTCCGATAATGCCGTGAAACCCTTGATGTCTGAAAACAATATTGTTGCCGTTACGGTGCGACCGCCAAGTGCCAGTTTCTGTTCGCGGTTTTTTGAGATCGCATCGACCACGCTGCGCGGCATGTACGCGCCCATCTTTGCTTTCTCGATGGTCAGATTGCGTTCAGCCTCAAGTGCCAGGCGCAAATCGGCCGTCAATTGTTGTGACGCTTCCAGCAAACGTCCATTTTCCAGAGCCACTGCCGCCTGCGCTGCAAAAGACTCAAGCAGTAGCTGATCGTCGAAATTAAAGCCGGTGAACCCATCCTTGGTGCCACTTTTGTTTGCGACCTGAATTACGCCGACCACTTCGCCCTTGGTCGTCAACGGCACCGTCAACAATGAACGGGTGCGAAAGCCGGTGAGCAGATCGTAAATGCGATTGAACCGCGGATCGGCATACGCATCTGCCACCAACAGCGCCTTGCCGGTCGCTGCGACATGACCGGCGATGCCGGAACCTTCGGCGATTCGCACGTCGGCAAGTCCATCGACACTTTCACCTTTGACCACATGAAAATGCAGCATTCGCGTTTGTTTGTCGAGCAGTAATAATGCACTTGCCTCGGCGTGCGTGACGATTTTTGAATTTTCTACGATGAGATTGAGAATCGACTCAACCGGCATCAGTGAAATCATCGCGAGGGAGACCCGACTCATTGCGTCTTTTTCGACGATCTGCGTTTTGAGGCATTGATTTTTGTCGCGCAGCTCGCTGGTCATTTTATTGATGCCCGATGCGACGGCACCGAGTTCGTCGAGTCTTGACTGATCTAGCACCACGTTTTGGTCACCTTGCTCGATGCGCTTGGTTCCCTCGATGACGGCGCTTGCGTCGCGACGCAGGCTCTGACCGAACCGGAACGACACCGCCAACGCGAGCGCCACACAAAAACTGCCGAGAAAGGTGATCTCGATGACCATGCCTCGATCCACCAAGCCCTCAAACTTGAATCGCGCGAGCGTCAAGGCCATTGCCAGGCTCGGTGCCAGCGTGAACAACACGTAGCCTTCCATCACGCGTCGATTGATGTGCTCAAGGTGTTCTCCTACACTGCGGTAGCGCACTGCGCGTTTGCGTGCGACGTTTTCGAGCACCACATATTCCCACTGCGCGAGCAGGCCACCACCGATGATCCAATAGCCAAGCAGCAACTTCACGTGGCTTGCTATCGGGAAATTTTCATAGCGCGCCCAATGCAGCAAGAGCGCCAACACGCCGCAAATGAACCACGAGCCGACTGCGATCAAATAGCCCTGACGTGGAAAGGAACGCCCAACAGGCGGCAGCGCAAATCGGCGCAGAAGCAACTCGCGCACCACGATCTGCGCGATCCAGATCGCGCCCAGATTGGTTAACAGCTCAGGTATCTTGATGCCGTTGATGAACGGGCACACCGCGCGGCCATAGATCGCCAGAAACGTTACCGCCACCAAGCCGATCAAGTGCTGATGGATGCGCGTTGGCCAATCGATCAGATCGGTCAGGCGCTCAACGTGACTACTGCTTGAGGCGATAATGGGCTGATTCGCGGCGGGCGATTTGTTCATCTGCGCGGGCTTCCTGTGATGGGCGTCGGCGTGGGACAATAAATTCAACGCCTATCCTGTGCGCGAGTCAATTTTTTTCGTCACGTGACGAGCCGACAGGCGTTTATGGCTACGGGAAATTATGTTCGCGTATTCGGCGTACTAATACTGGAAAGCTCCAGTATTGGCGCGGGTTTCGCGGCATTTAATGCCCACAAACCGCGCCAATACTAGAGTTTTCCCATGTATTGCGGAGAAAACGCTATTGATCTCCAGCCCGTATCGCCATCCCCTGCGCACCATCAAAATCCGGCTGCCTGCGTAAGTCGAGCGTGAACGGGTGCGCAGGATTGCGACCCTCGGGTTTGAAATCCATCGGTCCCGGCGTGTGACCGATTTTCTGGAAACGCGCAACGCGACGCGCTTCGGCCGAGAACGCGTTCACCGGAAAGTCATCGTAGCTTCGTCCGCCCGGATGGACGACATGATAGGTGCAACCGCCAACGGATCGCTGCGCCCAGGTATCGACAATGTCCAACACCAGTGGCGCATGCACGCCGATGGTCGGGTGCAGCGC
>JANMPY010000529.1:0-2822 GCA_031370095.1 Betaproteobacteria bacterium | reverse complement strand
ACTGCCGCTGATCGTGAAGCCGGCGCGTGAAGGCTCCAGCCTCGGCATCACCAAAGTGCAAACAGCAAACGAATTGCCGACGGCTTTCCACTTGGCGGCGAAGCTTGATCCTTTGGTCATCGCCGAGCAATTCATTGCCGGTCAAGAGTTAACCGCGTCCATTGTCGGACACGACGCGTTGCCGTTGATCCGCATTGAAGCACCCAACGGCGCGTACGACTACCAGAATAAATATTTCACCGACGTGGTCAAGTACCACTGCCCATCGGGGATTCGCGCCGACATCGAAGCCGATATTCGCGCGATGACCTTGAAGGCATTTCGTGTGCTCGGTTGCGATGGCTGGGGCAGGGCCGACATGATGCTCGCAGCAGATGGCAGCTTCAGCTTTCTCGAAATGAATACCTCACCCGGCATGACCAGCCACTCCCTCGTGCCGATGGCGGCGCGCGCGGTCGGCATGAGCTATCCCGATTTGTGTTTGCGCATATTGCAATCTGCTTCACTCAAAGGCTAACGAGACGACACCACATGGCACGCCAACCAGAACCGAAACAACGGCCACGACACGCACCTGAGCCAGGCGCGCACTTCACCCGCAATCGGGTGGTGGTGATTGCGGCGTCGCTGCTCGCGATGTTGGTTGCGGCTGCGCTGGTCTGGTTGGGGTTGGCAATGTTGCCGAAAAAATTTGATTCGTCGGTGATGCTGCCGATACGCGAAGTCACCTTTGTCGGCGACATGCAACGCGTTGACGCAGGTGAACTCAAACGCATCGCTGGCGGCATCCGGGGCAGCATGCTGCGCACCGATTTGAACGACGTGAAAGCCGCGATCAGCCAAACCCACTGGGTACGCAGTGCCGACGTGCGTCGCCGCTTTCCGGCCACGCTGGAAGTGCGGGTGGAGGAACATAAAGCGTTTGCGAAATGGAACGACACCGATACGCTGCAAGGCAAATTGGTGAACACCTTTGGCGAAATATTTGAAGCCGATCTCGATGAGGCGTTGCCGAGTTTCAACGGGCCGCCCGGCACGTCAAAAGATGTGCTGGCCACCTACCTTGCATTCAAGTCGCAGCTTGCCGTGATCGGTCGCGCACCAATCGGCGTCTCGCTTTCAGCGCGGCGCGCGTGGCAGATCAAGCTCGACAACGGCGCGACATTGCAACTGGGCCGTAGTGAAGCAAGCGAGCGTCTCCACCGCTATGTGCAGGCCTACGCGGCAGTACCGGCGTTGCAGTCGGCCAATGCACGCGTCGATATGCGTTACCAATCCGGCATGGCGGTAAAGGTCGCGGCCGAGAGCACAACGAAATCCACTAAAAAGCCCGCCACTAAATCATGAAGAAACGAGCGTATGAATAAGCCTCGCGAAACCAAAAACCTGCTGGTCGCACTCGACATTGGCACGTCGAAAATTGTCGCCATCGTCGCCGAGGTAACGCCCGATGGTGCGCTCGAAATTCTGGGCCTGGGGCAGCATCCCTCCAAGGGTTTGAAAAAAGGTGTGGTCGTCAACATTGAGGCGACCGTGACCGGTATTCAGCGTGCGCTGGAAGAAGCCGAATTGATGGCCGACGTAAAAATTCGCGATGTGCTGACCGGCATCGCGGGCTCGCACATCAAGAGTTTCAATTCGCACGGCATGGTCGCAATCAAGGACAAGGAAGTGTCGCAGTTCGATGTTGACCGCGTGGTCGAAACCGCGCGTGCGGTGAACATCCCGATGGATCAGCAAATACTGCACATCCTCACGCAGGAATTCATCATCGACGGCCAGGAAGATGTGCGAGAACCGGTGGGCATGAGCGGTGTGCGACTCGAAGTCAAAGTACATATCGTCACCGGTGCCGTATCGGCCGCGCAAAACATCATGAAGTGCGTCAGACGTTGTGGATTGGAGGTGCGCGATCTGGTGTTACAGCCGCTGGCATCGGCCATCGCGGTTCTCTCGCAAGACGAAAAAGATTTGGGCGTTTGTCTGGTCGACATTGGTGGCGGCACCACTGACATCGCTGTGTTTACCGGTGGAGCCATTCGCCACACGGCGGTTATTCCGATTGCGGGCGACCAGATTACCAACGACATCGCGATGGCGCTGCGCACACCGACCAAGGATGCCGAAGACATCAAGATGGCGCACGGTTGCGCGCTGCGCCAGCTTGCCAGTGTGAATGACGTGATCGAAGTGCCGGGGGTGGGAGATCGCGAACCACGGCAGATGTCGCGGCAAACGTTAGCCGAAGTAATCGAGCCGCGCGTGGAAGAACTCTACTCGTTGATCCAGCGCGAACTGCGCGCCAGCGGATTTGAAGAATTATTGTCTTCAGGAATCGTGCTGACTGGTGGCAGTGCGGCGATGCAAGGCATGGTCGAACTCGGTGAGGAAGTCTTTCACATGCCGGTGCGTCTCGGCGTGCCGACGTATTCGGGCGGGCTTGCCGAAGTGGTGAGGAATCCCCGTTTTTCCACCGGCGTCGGCCTGCTGGTATCGGGACTGGAGCAGAAAAAACGTGACGAGCATGTGCGCTTGCACAGCGCAAATTTCAAAGGCGTGTTCGAGAAAATGGCAAGTTGGTTTAAGGGAAATTTTTAGATAGTCACCCCCTCTCCCCAACCCCTCTCCCACAAGGGGAGAGGGGCTTGAATTGCATCCCTCCCCCCTCGTGGGGGAGGGACCGAGGGAGAGGGGGTGAGTACCTTAGAAATTCCCCCTGTTTCGCTAGAAATTTCCTTTAAACCAACTCGCCATTTTCTCGAACACGCCTTTCAAATTCGCGCTGTGTAACCGCACATGCTCGTCGCGTTTTTTCTGCTCCA
>JANMPY010000459.1:0-3763 GCA_031370095.1 Betaproteobacteria bacterium | reverse complement strand
CACGCGAAGCGTTGAATATTTACAAGCCGCCGTCGCAATCGACCCGGGCTTTGCTTTAGCCTGGGCTGTGCTGGCGCAGGCACAGAGCGATGCCGGTGGCTGGGGCATTGCGCCGGTTCACGAGGCCAACGCTCGCGCGCTGACAGCCGCAAAAAAAGCGCTGGCACTGGCACCAGGCCTGGTGCAGGCACACTTATCCATGGCCTCCATGCAGATGAGCTATCAATGGGACTGGGTAAGTGCCGAGGCATCGATTCAGCGCGCGCTGCAACTCGCCCCCGACAATGCCGATGTATTGACCATTGCAATGAGGTTCGCATTTTGCATGCACCATTTCGATGAGGCCGAGGCATTCGGGCAACGCGCCATCGCGCTCGATCCACTGAATGCCGCGAGCTATCGTATGCTGGCGATGGCACTGTATTCCGCCGGCAAGCTGGACAGCGCTGCGGACATCATGCGGCAATCACTCGAGCTCTCGCCTGACGCCATCGCATCGCGCCATGTTTTAGGAATCGTGCTCAGTATGCAAGGCCGTCACGAAGAAGCCCTGGCTGAGACCATGCTGGAAAAAGCAGAATGGGCGCGGCTGACCGTGCTGTCCATCACCAAGTGGTCGATGGGAACGGATGCCGACAAAGTGGAAAGTAATAACGCACTCGCGATGCTGATTGAAAAACACGCGCATTCTTCTGCCGTGCAGATTTCCAGTCTCTATGCCATCCGTGGCGATGCCGACGCGACATTCCTCTGGCTTGAGCGCGCGTATCAACAACGCGATGCCGGGTTGGTGTACGCCAATGCCCTGCCGGCTTTTGATCCGGTCAAACACGACCCGCGGTGGCGTCCGTTTTTAAAGAAGATGGGGTTTGCGGATTGAAAAGCGGTACGTGCCGGTTAGACGCTTTTCTCCGTAGGGTAAAAAGGTGAAACTCTATTATTGGCGGGGATTTCCAGTCACAAATGCTCCGCAAAGCCCACCGGTACTGGTGTTTAACATTATCGAAATGACATTGTGTGTAGCTGTTCACCATACGAATGCGACGTTCGGTTCAACAAACATCTGGATGTCGCCACATCACGTTGAATCTGAATCGCACCTCGTGGTCGCGACCTGCACGCGCGAAGTCAATGATCGGTTAGCATCAGCCAGGTATCGGGGCGAGGCCCAGCGCCTGCAGATTGCCTGACAGTATCGCGTCACCGATACGCTGGCTTTCTTTCATGACGGTTTCGCGGTCGGTCATGTTTGGCAGTGCTTGCAAGTAGCGATCAACCACGGTGCCGTCGCATTGACCGCCGTTTGCACAAAGCTTTAGCGCGGTCAAGGAGTCCGATCCGCATTCGAGCCCCATTTGACACGCAGCAATTTGAAAGGCGAGTGCGCGGATGTCCGGGCGCTCGTTGCTGGCCTTCGGCTGCGCGTCAATCTGCAAAACCAGATAGTGATGGACGAAATCCTGCAGCGAAGCAATCGCGTATGCGTCCCGAGACGCGATGACCGTGCGCGCCACGTCGAGCGCACGATCAGTGTCACCGTCGCGCAGCAGCTTGGCGGCAAATTCTCCCGGTGCCAGCGACTCACCCTTGTTCGAGGCATCCTGTTGTAACTGCGTGGTGTACATCGCTTCTTCACGGCTTAACTGGAAAAAACCTGCACAGCGCTCATGAAGACCGCGATACGCGGCGCGGCGCGCTTCATTGTTTGCTGCAGTCGCGGGCAGCGCTTTGAGAATACGATCAAGACTGAGCGGCTTGCCCTGCGGACTGATGAAGGTCGGAAAGCATGCGCTCCAGGCGCGATGGGCGATGTTGCGCGCGACCGGGTCGCTACTGTCCTTGAGCGAGTCATAAACGACGCGAAGATCGCGCGCTGTTTCGAGCGCATTGCCTGTCGCTCCCGCATTAAGCGGGGTACTGCCTGCAACTGTTTGCGTGCCCGACTGACGGCGCAGCATTTGAAGCGCTGCTTCCGCAGTCGCTTTAGCGCGTGGCACTACCGGGGTCGCAGCAGGGATGGTGGCATTTTTTGCATTGCCATCGAACACGTGCTTCACGATAAACCAGGCGATGAGACCGACGCACAGCAAAACACCGCCGATGCGCAGCCAGTTACGTTTCATGCATGAAAAACCCCGGCATGAGGCCGGGGTTCCATATTGATACATGTGGTAACGAACAGGTGGCGCGTTTTTGCTTCACGACGCAGCGGGATGTGCAAGGTATCCCACTGCGACGAAAGCCGTTTCACCGACCGCGCCACCGCGTTCAAGATCGGCTACATGCAACCGTTGATCTTGAACGACGCGATGCGCGTGCTCCAGTTAAACGTGCCGTCGGCCTTCAGATATTCGGTGGTGTACCAGAAGGTGCAGTCGTCAACCGGATCCACACTCATGTGGCTGTAATCGCCCCAGCGGGAGAGCGTCCCGGTCTGCGCGCCGGTACCTTGAATGACGATGGTTTCATTGCTTAGCGTATTGAGCGCGTCACTTGCGAGGCGCGTGGCGTAGCGGATCGCCGGCTTGATCGTCGCGCTCGACGCACTGTAGCCCAGGGCAATGTTACCGAGCTTATCCATCGCAATGCTGCCCATCCAGCGATGCGTGGAGTCTGGCCCGTACGTCGACTGCTGGAAAATGGTTGGTGTGGCCGACGGATTGCGGATTTCATACCAACGCGTTGCGCTGTAGGTGCTCCTCTTGCTGGTACCGACTTTCACTGCGTGGTTTACCACCATCGCTTCGTGGCCATCGGCAAACTTGCGATAGGCGAGACGATACATGGCGCGGTCGGCCAGTGAATCAAGTGTGCGCGAGGTGCCGGCCTGCGGAATGCAGGTGCCACCGCCGCACGCCGCCGCAAACGATGAAACTGGCAGCGCAGTCGGACCGGTGAATGTCGAACTGGCCGGAGTCGTCCAGTTGACGCTGAATTTCCACAGGTTGAGGACGTTGGTGCCCAGATTGACGACGAAATTGGGCGTGCCGACGGCAGGCAGCGTCGAGCCATCCAGGTCAGCCGGCAACAGGCCACCAAAGGATGTGCTCAGCTGGAAGCACTGCTGGGTGGCAGGCTGCCCGGCGAGCATGCTGACGCGATCCAGGGCGCACACTTTGGCACCACCGAAGGAATTGCCGTTGAATATGTTGTAGGTGACGTAATAGCCGTCGGGCCAGACACCGGCTTTCGGATAATCATTGAAACCCGAATACTGAAACGCGTAGCGGTTGTAGGCACCCGTTGCATCGGACGTTTGCGAAACAGCGACGCATTGGAAGTACGGACCACCGGTCGGCACAGCAAACTGCATCAGCACCCAGCGATTCGCAATCTTGTCGTACTGCACCACAGGGTCGCCGTCGTTGGCGGTTTCGCAGGCACCGCCGAAACCGGTGAACAGCGTGTTGCCCGGAACGGGGCCATAGACCGGCGCGCCTGTTGCCTTGCTAAACACGGCGAACGAGGTGTTCACCCATTGCACGTATTGCGTCGCACCGATTGCACCAGTCGTGTCCGGCGGTGCCGACGTCACCGTAAACGCGCCTTGTGGGCCGACAAAGCCCTTGCCGATACCTTCAACGCCTAGTCCGGCAGTCGTCGGCGCAGCGGTCGAATTGATCGGCCCGGTCTGCGCAACGGCATCCTCGATATGATCCGGCGAATCGTCATATGGAACGCGCCGTTTGTCCTTGGCTTCCTTGATGATCGACGTATCGATCGCCTTGCCCGGGACGTTACGCAAGACAAAGTTGGTGTCGTG
>JANMPY010000417.1:0-6490 GCA_031370095.1 Betaproteobacteria bacterium | reverse complement strand
AACGCGACTGCCGCCGACATCTATCGCATCTATCTCGACGAAAAGCCCGGCTACCTCAACAGTACCGCGTTTTATCTCGATGCGGCCGACGCGTTTTTTGACAGAGGCATGAATGCGCTCGGCATACGCGTATTGAGCAATCTTGCCGAGATGGATCTGGAGAATCGGCACATCCTGCGCATCCTGGGCTACCGTTTGATGCAGGCAAACCAACCTGCCATTGCGATTCCCGTGTTCAAAAAAATATTGATGTTGAGTCCCGACGAGCCCCAGTCGTATCGCGATCTCGGTCTCGCTTACGCAGCGGACAAGCAAACGCAGTTGGCGATCAATACGCTAGTCGAAGTCGTCATTCGCCCGTGGCACGGACGCTTTCCCGAAATCGAGCTGATCACGTTGGGGGAATTAAACAGTATCGTCGCCACCGCAACAGAGAGCCTTGATACCAGCCGCATCGATCCGCGCCTGCTCAAAAATCTGCCGCTCGATTTGCGCGTGATCTTGACCTGGGACGCCGACAACACCGACATCGATTTGTGGGTGACCGATCCCGATGGCGAAAAAGCCTACTACGGTCACAGGATGACTGTTCAAGGTGGCCGCATGTCGCTCGATTTCACCGGTGGATACGGCCCTGAGGAATTTTCCCTGAAACGCGCCAAGCCCGGCAAATACAAAGTCGAGGCACATTATTTTGGTGACCGGCGGCAGAACATCACGGGCGTTACGACGTTGCAGGTAAAGCTCGCAACTAAATTCGGCAGCGTTGACGAGCGGGAACAGATCGTAACGTTGCGATTGAAGGGGAAGCAGGAGACGGTTTTTGTTGGGGAATTTGACGTGAAGGAAAAGTGAAGTCTGTTTTTCTTCCCTCTTTTTCAAAGAGGGACAACACTGGATCAATCAAGGAGACCACCATGAAACGAATCATCACAGGCGCATTTTTAATTTTGGCAAGCACGCAAGTGCTCGCCATCGGCAACCTCGCCGACATCTCAGTCGTCGACCGCCACCAGCAGCGCACCCTGCTCGTGTATTGGCATGAAGGCCGCGCCTACGTTGAGGGAAAGCCGGGCAACGAGTATCAGATCGTGGTCCGTAATCAGCTCGCGCAGGATTTGCTCGCGGTAGTCTCAGTCGATGGCGTGAATGTTGTGACCGGTGAGACCGCTGCTGCAAGTCAGGGTGGCTATGTGATCGACCAATGGCAACATCTGGATGTGTCGGGCTGGCGAAAAAGCCTTTCGCGCACAGCGGCATTTTATTTCACCGAGCTGCCGGATTCGTATGCGGCGCGCACTGGTCGACCGCAAAACGTCGGGGTGATTGGTGCGGCAATTTATCGGCGCAAAGCCGACGTGATGTCCTATGACGCGCCGAACCGCCACGAATTTGAAGGTCGATCAACGCAGGATCACGCAGGGCGGCGCGATAAGAATTCTGTCGGTGAATCGAGTGCGCCGAATTCCAGAGGCGCGCCGTCGGCGTCACGCCAAGCCGAAGCCGCGCCACTGCAGGAAAAAAAGCTCGGCACGGGTCACGGACGCAGTGAAACTTCGAACGCCCGCTCGGTGAATTTCGAGCGCGCCACCAGCAGCCCGGAAGAAGTGGTCACGATTTACTACGACAGTCGCGCAAATCTGATCGCGCGCGGCATCATTCGTGAAAATCGTTGGCAACGCGAGCCGCAGCCTTTCCCCGCCGGATTTGTGCCTGATCCGCCGCGTCGTTGGTAATTGCTGGTGCCCGACGGGGGATTACACTATCGGGCAGGATGAATGATGATGACTCTGATGAAGCGCTTATGCTGCGTTACCAGGCCGGTGATGCCGCTGCGTTTGATGCGCTCTACGCGCGCCATCGCGGTAGATTGTTTCGCTTCATCACCCGCCAGTGCCGTGTGCGCGAGCGCGCGGAGGAAATTTTTCAGGACGTATGGATGAGCTTGATTCAGGCCGTTGCCAGCTATCGCATCGAGGCACAGTTTCGCACTTATCTGTACACGCTGGCGCACAATAAGCTGATGGATTATTTTCGGGCGAATTCGCGTGCCGAAGCGGTGTTGTTCGAAGTGAAAGACGCAGACACTGAAGCGGAAACCATTCATGCCGTCGCCAGTCGTACCACTGAGCCACAAGTGCAGATTGAGGCGCGCCAGCAGGGCGATGCGATTTTGCGTTTGCTCGCGTCGCTTCCGGCACCGCAGCGTGAAACATTTTTACTCTATGAAGAAAGCGGAATGAGTCTCGAAGAAATTGCGCAGGCAACCGGCGTCACGTTTGAAGCGGCAAAAAGCCGCTTGCGTTATGCCGTCGCAAAACTGCGCGAGGGATTGGCGGCGTACGCATGAACGATCAACACCACAACGACAGCAACGCAGGCGACGCCGAGTTTGATCGCGAGCGTGCATTGATTTCAAGTGTGTACAAAAACACCGCGCCGGATCTGCCGCCCCCAGCAATGGACGATGCAATTCGTGCAGCAGCGCATCGCGCCGTGAAATCGCAGCCGCACGTGACAAGCAAATCGTGGTTCTCTCGCTGGTCTGCGCCGCTGTCGGCGGCGGCGTTGGTGGTGCTCGCGGTGTCGGTCGGATTGAATGTGAACGACGAGCCACAACGGTTGGCGTCTGCGCCGCTTGGCGAAGCAGTTGCGCCGAATGCGAAGCCGATCGTTTCGCCGAATTTACCGGTTGTACCGGTTTTACCTGTTGTACCTATAGAGCCGACAGTTGCCACCAACGCAGTGGAAGCGGTACCGCCCGCTGTTGCCGCGCCGCCACCGGTCGTGGCGCTGGCGCTAACGGAAAAGAAATACAGCATACAGCGACAGAATGCCGCACCGCGTGATCAACTCGCGCAATCCCCGATGGAGCGGGAGCGTAGCGAAGTGGGCAGCGCGGCTTCCGGGAAAATTGTCAACGAGAGCAGGCGCGATATGACCGCGCTCGATAGTTCCCCCGCAGTGGCAGCGCCATCGCCCGCACCATCCTCCGCATCGATAGCGGTCGCCAAGGAGACGCAAGCGTTCGTCGCCGACCCCGCTGCCGACGTGGCAACACAGCGCGCACGCACAGCCGTCGCCGCAGGTGCCGCGAAAAGCGAAGCGACGAAAGACAAACAAGGGGCGGCATCCATGGCCGTGGCTGGTCGCGCTGTGCGGAGCGATGCGCCAACCGTTGCCCAAAGTGGCGCGCCCGCAATCGCGGCGCCTGCCTTGGCGGACAAGCCAATCGAATCAGCCGAAACTTGGATGAAACGGATTCTGGAATTGAAACGTCTGGACAGGACGCGCGAATTCAACGAAGAGCTTATTAAATTCCGCAAACGTTATCCCGATTTTGCTTTGCCGGAAGAATTGAAAGCGGATAAATAAAAAATCGCGCGCTGTCGATATTTTTTAATCCGTCGTCCCCGCGAAGGCGGGGACGACGGTTAATTACTGCTGTAATAATTTCGAGTTAGTTTTACAACCCCACCCGAAACGCTGCCTCCGTCTTGGCCTTTACATCCTCCAACGTCACGCCCGGATGCAACTCTTTCAATATCAATCCCTTGCCTGCTTCCACCTCGAACACGCATAGATCGGTGATGATGAGGTTGACCACACCCTTGCCGGTCAGCGGCAGTGAACACGATTTCAAAATTTTTGACGCACCGTCTTTCGACGTGTGCTCCATCAAAACAACCACGCGCCGCACGCCGGAAACCAGATCCATCGCGCCGCCCGGACCCTTGACCATTTTTCCCGGCACCATCCAATTGGCGAGGTCGCCGTTTTCGGCAACTTCAAGACCGCCGAGAATGGAAAGATCAATATGCCCGCCGCGGATCATGCCGAATGAATCTGCGCTTGAAAAAAAGCTCGATCCGGCGATGGTGGTGATGGTCTGCTTGCCGGCGTTGATAAGATCGGGGTCGACTGCATCTTCGGTCGGGAAAGGGCCGATGCCTAGCAAACCATTTTCCGATTGCAGATTCACCGTGATGCCAGCCGGAATGTGATTGGCCACCAGCGTCGGGATACCGATGCCGAGATTGACGTAATAGCCGTCGCGTAATTCCTGCGCCGCGCGCCTGGCCATCAGGTCGCGAATCGGTGAATCTTTTTTCGATGCCGCGCCGCCCGTGACGGTGCGGAACTCGATCCGCTTCTCAAACTTCGCGCCCTGAATAATGCGATCAACAAAAATACCCGGCGTATGAATTTGATCGGGATCGAGCTCGCCCACCTCCACCAATTGCTCGACTTCTGCCACGGTGATTTTGCCGCAGGTCGCGATCATCGGATTGAAATTGCGCGAAGTTTTTCGATAGACGAGATTGCCGGCCTTGTCGCCTTTCCATGCTTTGACGATTGCCAGGTCGGCACGAATCGCTTCTTCCAGCACGAATTCTTTGCCATCAAAAGTGTGCGTGTGTTTGCCTTCGGCGAGCTTGGTTCCGAAGGCGGTGCGCGTGTAAAAACCCGGAATGCCCGCACCACCTGCGCGAAATTTCTCGGCGAGTGTGCCTTGCGGTACCAGCGTCAAATCAAGCTCGCCCGCCAGCACTTGACGCTCGAATTCCTTGTTCTCACCGACGTATGAGGCAATGACTTTTTTCACCTGTCGCGTCTTGAGCAACAGCCCCATGCCGAAATCATCGACGCCCGCGTTGTTGCCTGCGATGGTGAGACCTTTGGTGCCGCTCTCGACCAAGGCACCAATTAAATTTTCCGGAATGCCACACAGGCCAAAGCCGCCAGCAGCAATCGTCATGTCATCACGCAGAAGGCCTGCGAGAGCTGATTTGGCGTCTGCGAATACTTTGCTCATTTTTTTCTCCTGTTGGTAAAACAATCCGGGCGATGCGGCGCGACCGGCAATCCAATTGCCGCCAATGCTTGTCATCTCGCGCTGCGGTTGGGAAATGACAATTGTTAAAAGGTAGATCGCCTATTGGTGAGGCGTTTCAGGCATTTATGGCCTGAAAGCCGCGCCAATGCTAGTGTTTTTGTCTGTCACCACGCTAATCATCATTCAGTGTTATTTGCATTTAATCGCTGCCATTACCGCCGCTTCCGCACCCGTGCACATCAACGCCAACGACATCGCCGCCGTGTCGGCCTTGTCGAGCACCTGCGATTCCAGATACGGCACGTGAATAAATCCTGCGCGGGTGGTGAGCCGATGTTGCGCGATGTGATCGAGCACACCGTAAATCAAATGATTGCAGACGAAAGTCCCAGCCGTATTCGAAATTTCCGCAGGCACACCCGCTTTTATCATCGCGGCCACCATCGCCTTGATCGGCACGGTGCAAAAATACGCGGCCGGCCCGTCCGCGCGAACCGCCTCGTCGATCAATTGCCTGCCAGCGTTGTCGGTAATGCGCGCATCGTTGACGTTGATCGCGACGCGCTCCACACTCATGCGTGACCGTCCGCCTGACTGACCGAAACATAAAACTATTTCCGGCTGGTGCGCATTGATCGCCTTGACGGTGACATCGATTGCCTTGCCGAATTCAGTCGGCACCCGCAACGCCTCGATGCGATGACCGGCGATGCTTTTCGGCATCGCCTTGACGATTTCCCACGAGGGATTGGTGCGCTCGCCACCGAAGGGCATGAATCCGGTGACGAGAATGCAACGATCTTTTTTCGTGGCTGGAATTGCCATCCTGATCAGCGCGCCGTCCAGCCGCCGTCAATCGAATACGCGCTACCGGTAATGGATCGCGCCGATTCTGAGGCGAGGAACATCGCTAGCGCGACCACTTCGTCAATCGAGACAAATTTTTTCGATGGCTGCGGTGCGAGCAACACATCGCGAATCACTGCCTCACGCGGCAGATTTTTTTGCGCGGCCAGATCGACGATTTGTTTTTCCACCAGCGGCGTGAGTACGAAGCCGGGGCAGATCGAATTAACCGTGATGTTGGTTTCAGCGAGCTCTAACGCGACTGACTTGCTGAAGCCCACCACGCCGTGTTTTGCGGCGACGTAGGCAGATTTGTTTGGTGAGGCGACCAGGCCGTGTGCCGAAGCGATGTTGATAATGCGGCCCCAGTTTTTCGCTTTCATCCCGGGAATCGCGGCGCGCGTGCCGTGAAATACCGACGACAGATTGATGGCGATAATCGCGTCCCATTTTTCCGGCGGAAATTCATCAACAGGTGCCACAAACTGGATGCCCGCGTTGTTCACCAATATGTCGACTGCGCCCAGCGCCTTTTGCGCATCCGCTATCATTGCCACGATCTCGGCGGGCTTACTCATATCGGCACCCGAATAGGCGACCGTCACCGCGTGCTCTGCGGCGAGTCCGGAACGGATGCTTTCGATTTCTTTCGCGTCGCCAAAACCGTTCAACATCACGTTCGCACCTTCGCCCGCGAACGCGCGCGCAATGCCTAAACCGATACCGCTGGTGGAGCCTGTAACGACGACTGATTTGCCGCTGAATTGTTTGCTCATGCCGATTCCCCCAAAGTTGGTCTTAACATTT
>JANMPY010000410.1:0-2549 GCA_031370095.1 Betaproteobacteria bacterium | reverse complement strand
TCCACAATCTCCTCCAACGCAAAGGTTTTATAAATCACCGGCGTCACTTTCTTCGCTTCCAGCAACGGCCAAACTTTGTCTTTCAACGACGCAGCAATGAAAGTTTTTTGCGCGTCCGGTCGCGCGCGCAGCGTCGAGCCGGTGATCGTCTGTCGCTTCATCATCAGTGGACGAAAATCGACTTCAGCCTTGCCGCCTTCGAGAAACGCGATAAAGCAGTAGCGGCCTTCCAGCGCGAGTGAGCGCAGATTTTTCTCGATATAACTTCCGCCGACCATATCGAGAATCACGTTCACACCTTTTTTCTGCGAGATGGTAAAAATCTCGTTGGCCCACTCTTGCGTCTTGTAATTGAAGACATGATCTGCGCCGATGGCTTTGCAGAACGCCGCTTTCTCATCGTTGCCGACCGTCGTAAAAACTGTCGCGCCAAATGCTTTCGCCAACTGTATCGCCGTGAGACCGATGCCGGATGAGCCACCGTGTACCAGCAATGATTCGCCCGCTCTTAATTTGCAGGTGTCGAACACATTCACCCACACGGTGAAAAAATTCTCCGGCACCCCCGCCGCCTCGCACATCGACAAACCGCGCGGCACCGGCAAACAATGCGCGGCGGGTGTGGCGCAGTACTCGGCATAGCCGCCGCCGGGCGTTAACGCACACACCGCGTCGCCGATTTTCCATTGGGTGACCGCTGTGCCAACTGCGATGATCGTGCCCGACACTTCCAATCCCATGATCGGCGACGCACCCGGCGGTGGCGCGTAGGTACCGGATCGTTGCGCGACATCGGGCCGATTTACGCCGGCGAATTCGACCTTGATCAGCACATCGTGTTCGCCAAATTTTGGCAATGGTGCGGAAGCGATGTGCATGACATCGGCAGCACCCGGGGCGGTGACGGCAACGTGCTTCATGGTGTTGGGAAGTTGCGAAGGTGCAGAAGTCATATTTATTTTCCGTCTGAATTGAAATTTATCGTGATGATTGCATCGACCCAACGCGCGCGTTGCATCGACGTATGGCTCGCGATGCGATGCGGTTTGTCGTGTTAAAGCGAATATGCGATTATGCATTTTTCCTTTCATGCAATTGTGGACAATCATCATGGCCAAAAAATCCGACGGCATCAAAACCATTCGCCCGATCATTGCCAACGGCAAAACAAAACTCGCCGATATCGACACCAAATCCACCTGCAGTTTTGGCGGCGAAAAGGCTTCGACTGTCGCCATTTTTGCAGAGCTGAATGCGCGTCTGGTTGAATTGCAGCAGGTGCTGTACGCCGGGCACAAACACAAAGTGCTGGTGGTGTTGCAGGCGATGGACACCGGCGGCAAGGATGGCGTCATTCGCAAAGTTTTTTCCGGCATCAATCCGCTCGGCATTCACGTCGCCAGTTTCAAAGCGCCGACCGGGATCGAGCTCGATCACGATTATTTGTGGCGGGTGCACCAGCATGTGCCGGCCAAGGGCGAGATGGTGTTATTCAACCGCAGTCACTACGAGGACGTGCTCATCACTCGGGTCGAGGGCTGGATCGATGATGACTGCGCCAAGCGCCGCTTTCGGCAGATCAATGATTTTGAGGCGATGCTGGTCGAAGAAGGCACAATTATTCTCAAATTTTTTCTGCATATTTCCAAGGATGAACAAAAGGAACGGCTGCAGGAACGCCTCGACGACGACGCGAAGAACTGGAAATTTAATATCGGTGATCTGGCCGCGCGAAAAAAGTGGGACGATTATCAACGCGTCTACGAGGAAGCCATCAACGCCACCTCGAGCCCGCACGCGCCGTGGTACATCGTGCCGGCCGACCGCAACTGGGTGCGGGATTTGTACGTGTGTTCGGTGCTGGTCGAAGTATTGAGTAACTTGAACATGCAATATCCGGATCCGCCAACCGGGCTCGATAAAGTGGTCATCAAATAGTCGATTTGCGGCACTGCACAAGTGCGCTAACCCATTGTGTTAAAATAACAAATTAGTCGATTACGAATTGTCCGCACCATGCCTATTTACGCTTACAAATGTTCCTCGTGTGGACATAGCAAAGACGCGCTGCAAAAAATGAGCGACGCGCCGCTGACGGTTTGTCCCGCGTGTGGTGCCGCGACGTTTGCCAAACAATTGACCGCCCCCCAGTTTCAATTAAAAGGCTCCGGCTGGTACGTGACCGATTTTCGTGATGGTAAAAAGCCTGCGGCGGATGCGAAGACAGAAGCAGCAAAATCAGACACGGGGCCTGACGTAAAAACGGAAACCAAGTCCGATAAGAAAACCGAAACCGCCACGCCCGCGAGTACGCCAGCGACAGCGCCCAGCGCGTCGCCAGCACCGGCGACCACCGCCGCCGCGCCAGTGACCGCAGCGCCAGCCAAATAAGCGCGAAAGAAAAATCCCGTGCGTAAATATTTGATCGCAGGCTTGTTGGTGTGGATACCGCTGGTGATTACCGGCTGGGTATTGAAGTTGCTCATCGATTTGATGGATCAATCACTACTGTTGCTGCCGGAAAAATTGCAGACCGAAGCGTGGCTGGG
>JANMPY010000409.1:0-10735 GCA_031370095.1 Betaproteobacteria bacterium | reverse complement strand
GCGCCGCCAAAAATCCATCACCCGCATGCTGATCCGCCGCTCGCTCGCAGGCACGCCCAGCCACGGCCCCAGATGCGTCGCGCGCACCGACGGCCAGCCGGTCGAGCCGACGTATGCGCCCTCACCTATTCGTGCCTTGTGATCGCCGCCAACGCGGTCTGGAAACGCTGTCAGGAAGGCGCGCTGATGTACGTCCTGAAAACCCCTGAGTGCGCGACTGCTGCCGATGCCGGCCGGCCCGTACCACATCATCTGCGGATGCCAGAACCGCTCCATGCCCATGCTTTCCAGCGTGCGGCCATCGTATGACATGAGTCCCGCGATCATGGCCTCGACGAGGCCTAAGCTCTGAGCACCTTCGCGTGCGTCCGCCTCGCCCCGCAGCACGCCGTCGTGCGCGAACGGCCCCGGCACGCGATCAGCCACGCCCGGGCTTTTCGGTAATCCCGTCGGCCACTGGCCTGCCTGGCGCAGTACGTCGAGAATATCGAGGATCAGATACACCTCGCAGACTTTGCCCGCTTCCAGACGGCTGAATTCGCCGTAACGGACGTTCAAGACGCCACCAGTGGCTTTGATACCGAGCCAGTCATTGGTGAAGGTGCCGGTGTAATAACCGGTCGCGCCAACCCACGCGCCGTTGTTGAACGCGCCGCACATCAGGATGTCATCGCGCCGTTCAAGGTCGGGAAGCGCGGTGAGAAATGGCTGCCAAAAATTGGTGATCACGTCGCGTGCACTGTTGTGCGCGTTGATCGGATGCGGACCGTGCCATGCGACGTCGGGATGATAAATATTTCTTAGCGCGGTCGGCCAAAGTTGCGCGGGAAGCGCTGCGAGAGAAGACAACGCGGCTGCGTAGGCAAGCTTTGCGGACTGCGGTGAATTCATCACGACCATCTCCACCAACGATTGAGGATTGAAAAAAACACAGGCCGCCTGCCGATACCCGGCGAGACGGCCTGTCGTGGCGCTATATCAAAACGTCAGAACGTCTTGTAGGTAAGCCTCAAACCGAACGTCCGTGGCGGTGCGGCACTGACCTGCAAGGCACCGCCGCCGCCCCACACGAAGCGATTGATGGTCTGCTTGTCGGTGACATTATCGACGAAGAACAACGCGCTCCATACGCGACTGATTTCCCAATTCAGCTTTAAGTCTGCTTTGGCGTAGGAGCCCTGCTTTTCGATTTCTGCGTTCGTCGGTTGGCCAAAATATCCGCTCGAAAAAGTAACCACGGCGAGCGGAAGCAAACGACCGCCATTGGGCAAATCAAACTCGTAACCGGCCGTGAATGAACCCTGATAGCGCGCTGCATACGGCACGCGCTTGCCGGACAGATCGCAACCAAACGCAGCGGGCGGCTGGCCCGTGCCACCGGTGCCGGGAATCACGTTACAGGAATAGCCTGGCGCGAATACGCGCCGCTGCCCCGCTGGTGCGATGGTGACACCGTTGACAATCGTGGCCGCCGTCGATGCGGGGTCGGTGACGAGGATCGAAGTACCAAACGGCAGCGCAACATCAGGGAAGCTGGTGTATTTCGCGTCGAGCAGCGACAGCGTGCCGCCGATGGACAAACGATCCGTCGCGCGCCAGTCGAGCTCGATTTCGACGCCGTTCGCCTTCGCTTTGGCAGCATTGAAAATGGTTGAAATCGTCGCCAGCCCGATCGGCACCTGACGCTGCTCTTGTAAGTTGGTGTATTTGTTATTGAACGCGGCAATGTTGAACTGCAGCGTATTGTCGAGGAAGCGATTTTTGGAGCCGACCTCGATTGCTTTTACTTCCTCCGGGAGGAAGGTGCGCGCCGCTTCAATCGCCTGACCCGAATTGAAACCACCCGAGCGAAAGCCTGTCGAGTACGACGCGTACAGCAAACTTTGCTTGGCCAGTTTGTAATCAACCGCGGCACGCCCGGTCGACTTGGTAAATGTCTTTTGGTCATACGTGGCACCGAGCAGCACGGTAGGGTCAGCCGGGTCGCAGTAGAAGCCAACACCCCGCGCCGGTACGCAATTGGACGTGCCTTTTATGCCGAACGCCGAATCTGGTGGCGGTGGCGTATCGAAATTAATCAGCGTCGCGTCACGCAGCCCGGCCGCATTGCGTGGCGCGACCGAGTTGGTATTGGCGAAGCGGAAATCTTTCTTGTCTTCGGTACGGCGTCCACCCAGCGTGAACGTCAACAGATCGGTCGCTTTCCAGGAAAACTGCGCGTAGAACGCATTGGATTCGGTCTCGGCCTTCGGGTCGTCATAAAAAGCGCCGCCGTTTTGCGCGAGAACCAGCGGTGCCGACAGCGCCTCGGAGCGAATGATGCGCGGCTGCTGCACGCTATTGAGTGTGCCGCGCAATTTGTCCTTGAAATAATAATAGCCCGCCACATAGCCAATCGGGCCGTTGCCACCGGAGAGAATCTGCAGCTCTTGCGAGAAGGTGCGCGCTTTGGTTAGCTGGTAGTCGACAAATACCTGTGACGCGGACATGTCCGAGTCAGCCGTGCGCTCCAGTTTGAAGTCGGCGTAACCTGAAATCGACTTAAGCGTAAACGTATCAAATTTATACGCCATGTCGAGCGCAGTGCTGCGGTCGGTGAGCTTTTGATATGTCTGATAATTATTGTCGATACGATACGCGTTGCCGGCCGCATGAATCGGTATGCCCTGGTCGACGCCCGCACCGACTGCGCCCGCGCCCGTACCTGCACCTGCACCCACGGTACGGGTACAGTCGATGACACCGTCGCGATTGCCACCGCGACCGTTGATAATGGTCAACGTGGAATTGAACAATTGCTGACATGACGCGCGGTCGTAATACGTGCCGGCCTGCTTGTAGCCGAACGCGGAGCCGCCATTGCCACCCTGATCGGTGATGTCGGCACGAAAGGTCGCGTCGAAGCGGTCGTCGGGCTTGAATCGGACCGAGAGTCGACCGTATTTCAAATCCTGATCGAACAAATCAGCGGCGGGATTGAAATCGTTTTTCACGTAGCCGTCGGCCTTGTCGACCGCGCCGACCAGTCGGATGGCAACCGTGTCGCTGGCGGGGATATTGAGCACGCCTTCAGCGCGGGTCTTTTTGAACGAGCCGAACAGGATGCTCGCAGACGACTGAAACTGCTTCAACACCGGCTCGTTGGTGATGATGGATATATTGCCGCCAAAAGTATTGCGGCCATACAAAGTGCCCTGTGGACCGCGCTGAATCTCGACCCGCGCAATATCGACAAAGCCTGCCAGCGCCTGTTGCGAACGCGATTTGTAAATGCCGTCGACGAAGTAGCCGATGGTGGTGTCGCCATTGACAGCGACGTTTTCGGTGCGCACACCGCGCATCGCCGGACGCGCGTCACCACCGGAACGCCCGAACGTGAAACCGGGAGACATGCCTTCCATCTGCGAAATATCGGTGACGTTGCGGTCAGCAAGCTGCTCGGCCGTCACTGCGGTGACCGACACCGGAATTTCCTGCTTATTCTCGGCACGCCGTTGCGCGGTCACGACGATTTCTTCGAGACCCGCAGGCTTGGCAACCGGCGTCGGCGTGCCTGGAGTCTGCGCAAGGGCTAAGCCCGATCCGCTGGCGGCACCTAGCGCTGCGGCGATCTGTACTACCAGTGTCTTCTTGGCCCACATCTTCATCGTCTCTCTCCCTTTACGTTTGCGGGGCACCGACTACTACGTCGGCGTTGTTTGGAACAAAAACTTTTGCTCGGAACGCTCTGTATTGCTGCGGCTGCTACGTTCCGCCTGTACTTCGAATGCAATATGCCGGTTACTGCATGCCACAAACGGAAATAACGTATTTACAAGCTACTCAACACTAAATATAGCAGATCATTTGCATTCGCAGTCTTTTTTATTTAGTTTTTGAATCCACGCAATCGAGCCACGTGCGGCGGCCAAGGGCTACCTCGCATTATTGGCGAAAATTCCGCCATGCAGTCGCATGCACACGAGCACTCGACTTGGACGCATTTCGTCTATACTCAACGCACCATGCCGAGCCCAAAACAGAGAAATGTGACCGCAAAAAAACGCAACGCGAACGTGGCCAAGTCAATCGCGATGACGAAGACGGGTAATCCTGCCACTGCCATCGACCGCCTCCACAGCGTCACGTCCTACGACGTCGCCCTGCGCGCAGGGGTTTCCCAGTCGGCGGTCTCACGCTGTTTCAAGCCGGGCGCAAGTGTCTCAGCCGCCATGCGCGACCGCGTCATGAAGGCCGCTGGTGAGATCGACTACACACCGAACGCAATCGCACGCAGCCTGATCACCCGCCGCTCCAATCTGGTCGCCGTGCTGATTTCGAATTTGACCAATCTTTATTATCCCGAGGTGCTGTCCGAACTCAGCCAGCAGTTTGTAAAAAACGGCATGCGGGTGTTGCTGTTTACGCTGCCGCACGAGGCCGATGTCGACAAAATCATTGCGCAAGTTTGGGAGTATCAAGTCGATGGTGTCATTGCAGCAGCCAGGCTCACGCCGAAGCAGGTTGCAGAATTCGAGCGCCGCCGCATTCCATTTGTATTGTTTAACCGGAGCTTGCGCGACAAGGCGGTGAACGCGGTCGTCTGCGATCAGATTGCCGGTGCGCGAACGCTGGTCACGCGTCTGGCCGGTGCGGGACACAAGCGCTTCGCGATCATCGGCGGTCCGAAAGACTCCGTCGTTGGACAAGAGCGCACCAAGGGCGCGCGCGAGCGCATCGTTGAGCTCGGGCTCAGGGAGCCGCTGGTGGTGCTGGGTAATTACGACTACGAAAGCGGCGCGCGAGGCTTAAAACAAATTGTGCAGCAACTCGGCCGCGCGCCCGACGCCATCATTTGCGGCAACGATGTTATGGCGATTGGTTGCGTCGATACGGCGCGCCACGAGCTTGGCCTCGACGTGCCGTCGAAACTTTCTGTCGCGGGCTTCGATGGCGTTGAGCCTTCTACTTGGCTTAGCTATAACCTCACCACGCTGCGCCAGCCCGTACAAAAAATGGCGCAGGCCGCTGCCGAAATGTTGACCTCGCTGATCGGTAATCCCACCGCCGCGCCCGAAAAGCGCGTGTTCTCGGCGCAATTCATCGACGGCGGCACCTCGCGCCTTGGCAAGGAAATTGAATGAGCTTGAACCGAATTCTCACCACCCATGTCGGCAGCCTGCCGCGTTCACAGCGCGTCACCGAGCTTATTTTTGCGCAGGAGCTGGGCAGCGGCTTTGATCCAGATGAATTTGAAACGACGATGGCCGACGCCGTGCGCACCGTCGTCGCGAGACAAGTAGCGGCTGGTGTTGATTTGATCAGCGACGGCGAGCAATCCAAAATCAGCTATGCGACTTACATCAAGGATCGCATCACCGGTTTCGAAGGCGACAGCCCGCGCCGCACGCCGCAGGATCTCGAAGCGTTTCCCACTTTCATGAATCGCGCCAGTGCGGGCGGTGGCACGCCGAGCTATCGGCGACCGCGCTGCACGGGGCCGGTTGCGCCGAAGACACTCGATCCTCTGAACACCGACATCAAACATTTTCACGCGGCACTTGCCGCCACCCCGCCAACCGGTGCATTCATGAACGCCGCCTCGCCGGGCGTGATTTCACTGTTTCAGCCCAACGAATTTTATCCGTCGTACGAAAAATATTTACACGCACTCGCCGAAGCGATGCGTCCGGAATACGAGGCGATTGTCGCAGCAGGATTTGTGTTGCAACTTGATTGCCCCGATCTGGGTCTCGGTCGGCACATGATGTTCAAAGACCAGCCGGAAGCGGAATATATTCGTGTCGCGCACCAGCATGTCGACGCAATGAATGAGGCGCTGCGCAACATTCCGGCGGATCGTGTGCGGATGCACATCTGCTGGGGCAATTACGAAGGCCCGCATCACTGCGATGCGCCGATGGATGTGGTGCTGCCGATTGCGCTGCGCGCCAAGCCACAGGCGCTGCTGTTTGAATCGTGCAATCCACGCCACGCGCATGAGTGGACGGTGTTTCGCGAAAGCAAAATTCCCGATGACAAAATTCTCGTCCCCGGTGTGCTCGATTCGGTTTCCAATTTCATCGAGCATCCCTTGCTGGTGGCGGAGCGGATTGAGAAATTTGCCAATATCGTCGGACGGGACCGCGTGATCGCAGGTACCGATTGCGGCTTTTCCACCTTCGCCGGATTTGGCAATGTTGACGCAGAAATTGTTTATGCAAAGTTGCGTGCATTGAGTGACGGTGCAGCGATTGCCTCAAAGCGCCTGTGGACCAAAGCCGCCGCATGACACGCATCGAGTCGTTCCGCACGCGCGTCTGCGCGGGTGATCTGATGATGGGCACGTTTCTGAAAACACCCTCGCCTATTGTTTGCGAAGTGCTCGGCATGTCGACGCTGGCCTGTGTGTGCATCGACGCCGAGCACGCGCCTTTTGGCAGGATGGAGCTTGACGGATGCATCGCCGCTTTCCGCGCCGCCGACATGCCCTCGCTGGTGCGTGTGCAGACCTGCAGCGCCGGTGAGATTTTGAGCGCGCTGGACTGCGGCGCGACAGGTATTGTGCTGCCGCATGTCGTGTCAGGATCACAAGCCGCAGAATTCGCGCGCGCAGCCCACTACGGCCCCGGCGGCCGAGGCTATGCGGGCTCGAGTCGCGCGGCGGGATACACCACCAAACCGATGGCGATGCATTTGCAGGACAGCGCCGCGCGCACCACCGTCATTGCGCAAATCGAAGACGCCGAAGCGCTACCAAATCTCGACGCGATCGCGGCGTGCAAAGACATCGACTGCCTGTTCGTCGGCCGCATGGATCTCACCGTATCACTAGGCGCGGCCAGCCCGACGGACGCGAGCGTGGTCGAGGCAGTCGAGCAGATTTGCGCGGCAGGACGCAGGCATGGCAAAGCGGTTGGCATGTTCATTCCGCCGAGTGAAGATTGCATGGCGTGGCATGCAAAAGGGGCGACACTTTTTCTGCTGGCATCTGACCAGCAGTTTTTACTTGATGGTGCGCGGGCGTTAACGGGCAGGATTACTCGATAAGATTGAGTTTGCTGTTCCTGCATTTGCGATAAATACAATCCCGGTGCACATCGTGTTCAAAATCTAACGACGAGCGCATTCCACCCGCTGCGGCCAGTCAGAAATCACCTGCGTTTCAACCAAGTCCAGAGATTTACAAAAAATGGGTAAACGTAAAGATGCATGGCCGCAGACAATGCTGCGATGATGGAACCAACAATAGTAGGCAACACCGCGCCAAACGTAACAGTCATGCCCAAAACGAAGCCAAGCAAGCATTCCGCCCGGTAAACCGGCAGCAGCAACGCAAGCAGAAGGATGCACTGGAACAAATACGCTGCAATGGTTTCATCGCCGCGCGTGAAGGAAACCGATAGCAAGGTGCCGAAAAGCAGCGCACCTGCAAAGCCGACGACGACGCGCACGGGAAATTTTGATGCTGCGTCTTCCCCGCCGGTATTGAGCGCAATTCGCTTTTGGAGTCGACCGGTGACGAGCCATGCCAGCACGGGAAGTACCATTAAACCCCACCAGTTGGACATTGCAGGCATATCTGAACGCGCCAGGAAGTGATGGATTCGTACGCCACCATGGAAATGCTCCCACGCAAGATGTACCAGTTCCAGAAGCACCACCAACATCGTGACGCATACGCGCCATTGCCGAAGTCGTTGAGGGCTCATGTCGTTACGCGCGCTTTCCATTGCGCCATGTTCACGCCCTTCACGATCAGCCATAAGGCAAAAGACAGCTCTGCAATAAAGGCGGGGACGAGGATGCCGGGAAAAATCGCCGCCGCAAAAGAAGGTGCCAGAAGGAGTGCAACGCTGTTTATCAAATAGCTGAACCCTGCAATCAGCAACAGCAGACCAAGGGTTTTTGGAAAATACCCGGACCTAAAAATCAGATAGCCCCGAACCAGACACGCGACGCCGAAGAAGATGAGCCCGATGCCAAAGCCAACACCATGCGCTTTGATTGCAAGGTACGACAGCGCATGGAGTTGCTCTGGTGAGAATGATTTCAGATAGCTGGCATCGCCTAAAAGCAACAGCGGAACAACCAAGTTGAGCTTGTTTGCAACCAGGACAGCGGTCTGCACCAGATTGATAAAAGTCGCAAACAGCGCAAGGCTTTTGCTCACCGGTCTTAACAACAAGTAGAGGATCACGATCACCGGTACGTCAAATACGTGCATCAGGAGGTCGCCAACAATGCCAGCACGCCAAAGGAATTCTGAGGTCGAAATCCCACTCGCCGTCGCCGCCGCGTCGCCTGAAACGACAAGCGTGCCTCTTGCAACCATCTCGCCAAAGAGACCCAGAAAAATAATGGCCAGGTACAGAATGCCGCCGATACGCGCGTAGCGTTGTGGCGACCGTTCCAGAGAAGCTCTCATTGTCTGCCCCTATCCCTGTCAAAAGCTGTGCGTTCCGCATGACGACATTCGCGCTGGTGCATTGTATGTTCCATTCGGATTGTCCAGCGATTGATGCGACGGAGTGCATGGCAGCGGGTACGAAATACAGACTGCGACCGATGCGCGGCAAACGCGATGGGCATAAAATCAAAGTCAAGCGCCGATTTAATTTCCAGTGGCACTTTCTGCCGCACAATTACGCACAGATCGCCATTCGGTGCGGCTTCCAGCCAATAATTGGCTCAAACTCCGCGATAGGCCTGGTGTTCGCATATATCGCGACATCGCACGAAAGCGCACTTTTTATGGATACCAAATGATAATTCTTGCAGCCAAACACGACGAGGTTTGACGCACATCACAAATCCCCGTCACGTTTGCAAACTTAAAACCTGCATCCACAACGCCACATCATCCACCAGCACCCATTCCCGTAGCACACGACCGTTAAAAAACTCGGCGTGGTTGATGCCCATCACTTCAACAGGCTTGCCAGTCGCCGCCCCGTAGCGCCCTGTACCGCGATGCAAAGCCTGCGCCCGCCATCGCAATGCCACGCGATCCGCGCGGCCCTTGCCGCGCTGCAATGCCAAATGCTCCACTGCAAAAGACTGCACCTCCAACGCACCAAAGAACTCCCGCCAGAAAGTCGCGACTTCATCGTGGCCAAACAGCGTGCAACCTCCCGGCCCGATATGCTGGACAGCATCGTCGTAGGCAAGCGCAACATTTCCGCGCTGATGCGCGAAGTCACGCACGGCATCGGCATAACCCCGCGCCAATGATTCGTCGCTCACATGTGACACGTAATCTGTCGGCGCAGCGGCAGCGATGGGCTTGTTCCAGCCGCCGCGCTCATTGAGCCAGCGCTGCGCAAGTCCGCGCGGCGCAATGCCGATGTGATGCGCGATAGCCGCCTGGTCACGCACCAGCCATTCGTGAATGATGCGATTGTCTTTGCATACGCAATCGGCAATGGTGCGCACGTGAATCTTTTTGCCCGTGGGCTTGCCGAATGCGCCCTCGCCCAAGTGGGTCATGGTCGAGATGATGCGATGCGAGCTTAAATATCCACCCGCCGCATCGCCCGACTGGATGATGTCCTCAGCCAGCAGTCGCCGGTCGGGAAACGTAACGAGCGTCGCTTTCGTGCCATCGATCACGGCCTCAACACTGCTCGCCACCGACGAGGACGTTTCCACGACGCACGGGTCGCTGTAGTAGCGGCGGATATCGTCGATGCGCCGGCCTTCCCAAATGCGCTCGGTGATGACGCGAATGTATTGTTCAAGATCGAGAAATTCGGGGTCGAATCCGGTCATGTCCGCAGTCTGATTGGTGCTCATGGGCCGCGCCTTTGTGATGGAAATCGATATGAAGTTTAAGCGACATTCGTCAATTGTAGGTACTTCGAATGCAAACAATTCTGGAAAAATATTGCGTATTTCGATAATTTGCAGTAACAAGCTAAATGACGACGAAGCGCCACAAGCTTGCATTCGCAGTACAAAACAGGTGACAATATGTCTTGCCTGATGACCCGTTCCGTTTGCGTGACTCCCGCGCGGCCATTAGCAAACGCAATCCCGCCCCCTACAGGAATGTCGCAATGGTTCAGTATCTCAAACAAGGAAAGCCCGCCGAGCAGCGCGCAGAAATTGATGCGACTGTTCGCACTACTGTGGAGGCAATTCTCGGCGACATCGAGAAACGTGGCGACGCGGCTGTGCGCGAGTACTCGGCGAAATTTGATCATTGGACGCCTTCGTCGTTACGCTTGAGCGAGGCTGAGATCCAGGAGTGCATTCACGCGCTGCCAAAACAAGCGATCGACGACATCCGCTTCGCACAAACGCAGATCAGGCGTTTCGCGCAGATTCAGTTGCTATCGATTCGCGACATCGAGGTTGAAACGCTGCCCGGCGTGGTGCTCGGGCATAAGAATATTCCAGTAAATTCGGTTGGCTGCTACGTGCCCGGCGGGAAATACCCCTTACTGGCCTCGGCGCATATGGGTGTGCTCACGGCGAAGGTCGCGGGGGTTAAGCGCGTGATTGCCTGTGCCCCACCATTCGAAGGCCGGCCGTCGGCGACGATTGTGGCGGCGATGGCGATGGCAGGAGCAGATGAAATCTACGTTGTTGGCGGCGTGCAGGCAATTGCAATGATGGCCTTGGGCACTGAAAACGTGAAGCCGGTCGACATGTTGGTCGGGCCCGGCAATGCGTTCGACGCCGAGGCGAAACGCCAGCTATACGGTCGCGTCGGTATCGATCTTTTCGCCGGCCCCACCGAGACGATGGTGAT
>JANMPY010000378.1:0-2039 GCA_031370095.1 Betaproteobacteria bacterium | reverse complement strand
TCGGTGTCCCGGTTAATTCAAATACTTCCAGCGCCCGCTGAATCCGTTGCGCGTCGGCAGGTTTTAATCGCGCAGCGGTTGGCGGGTCGACGCGCGCGAGCACGGCGTGCATTGCGGGCCAACCCACCAGCGCTGCGCGGGTGGCCAGCGCCGCGCGAACGTCGGCGTTGGCCTCCGGCAATTTGGAGAGACCTTCGAGCAATGCCTTGGCGTACAGCATCGTGCCGCCAACCAGCAACGGGATTTTCCCGCGTGCGGAAATTTGCCCCATGGCTTGCAATGCATCGCGGCGATACCGCGCCGCCGAGTACGCCTCAGTCGGGTCGATCAAATTGACGAGATGGTGCGGATATTTTTGCAGTGTTGCCGCGTCCGGTTTCGCAGTACCAATATTCATGTCGCGATAAACGAGCGCTGAATCGACGCTGATAATTTCGACGGGAAACCGATCCGCCAGACGCATCGCCAGCGCCGTTTTGCCCGACGCGGTCGGCCCCAGCAGAAATATCGCGTGCGGCGCTGTCATTGCAAACCAGACAGCAACTTAACGTCCACGCATGAACAATTTATCAAGGTCGCCAATCGCGAACTGGTACCACGTCGGTCTGCCGTGGTTGCATTGGCCGGAGCGCTCGGTGGCTTCCATTTGCCGCAGCAACGCATTCATTTCCGGAATGGTCAGCATGCGGTTGGCGCGCACCGCGCCGTGACAGGCCATGGTGCCCAGAATTTCGTCGCGCTGCTCGGTGAGCGCGCGCGACGCGCCGTGTTCGGCGAGATCGTCGAGCAGCTCGCGCAGCATGGCCGGCGCATCAAGGCTGGGCAGCATGGCAGGCACCGCGCGAATGGCGATTTCGCGGCTCGACAGGCTGCCAACATCAAACCCGAGCTGCGCAAAAAACGTGTGGTTGTTGGCGATCAGCTCGATGTCGCGTTCACCCAAGGCAACCGCAATCGGCGCGATCAGTGGCTGCGAAGCGAGCTGATTCAAATCGAGTGCAGATTTCAATTTTTCGTAAACGATGCGCTCGTGCGCAGCATGCATATCGACCAGCACCAGGCCATTCGCGTTTTGCGCGAGGACATAAATGCCGTGTAATTGCGCAAGGGCAAAACCTAGCGGCGGAATATCGGCTGAATTGCCAAAGTCATTATCCGGTGCGGCGTTCCAGCCATTTTCGGCCTGTGAAGCAGGTGGAGAGCGGACTTCGCTTATATTATGGTGGGCAGATTCACCACGCAAGGTCTCGTAAAACGCATGCGGCTCGCGCGCCGTCATGTGACCAAATGTCGCCTGCTGCGCAGCGCGCGGCCAGTTACCTGGCGCTGGCGCGCTCACACCACGGCGCGCCATGTCGCTGATCCACGTCATCGGGTCCGCGGTGGGCGCAGCGTCACCCGAGGTCGGTCGCGCCAGTGCTTTTTGCAGGGCGTGGAATACAAATTGATGGACACCGCGCGAATCGCGAAAGCGCACTTCCGATTTTGCCGGATGCACATTCACGTCGACCATGGTTGGGTCTATCGACAAAAACAGCACGTACGCGGGATGCCGATGGCCGTGCAAAATATCGGCATAGGCACTGCGCACGGCGTGTGTGAGCAGCTTGTCACGGACGAATCGACCATTGACAAACAGATATTGCTGGTCGCGTCCCGCGCGCGAATATCGCGGCAATGCGACCGAGCCTTGCAAACTGAACGCCGGATGCGGCTCGTCGATCATCAAACTCGCCTCACGAAATTCCTCCCCCAGAATGGTCGCAATGCGCGCTGCAGAATCACTCATCGGATACTGCCAGATGCGTCGCCCGTTGTGCGTCAACGACAGCGCCACGTGGGGTGCCGCCATCGCGATGCGCTGCGCGGCGTCTTCGCAATGAGAAAATTCGGTCGCCTCTGTTTTCAAAAATTTGCGGCGCGCGGGGGTGTTGAAAAATAAATCCTCAGCCGTCACGACCGTGCCGCCATCGAGCGCTGCCGGTTCTACTGTGGATAGTGCGCCACCGACCGACTCGATCCGGCTGGCGTGCTTCGCA
>JANMPY010000358.1:0-3656 GCA_031370095.1 Betaproteobacteria bacterium | reverse complement strand
ATCGCGGATCATCGCGCCGTCAAATTGGCTGATACGCTCCTGCTCGAAATAGCGCAGGCACCAATAGCGCTCAAGATTGCGCTGAAAATCGTTGTACGCGTCGTAGGTGAGATCGAAGCGTTTGGCGACTTCATTCAACTGGTTCAATGAATCGCGCATGCGTTTTTGGTATGGCGGGGTTTCGCTGCGCAGAAAGGCGATCAACTGGCGCTGATTCAGCAAATCCACATAGCGGCGCAAGGGCGAACTCGACCAGGCATATTGTGGAACGCCCAATCCTTCGTGCGGCAGGGCGTCGGTGGTCATGCGGGTTTTCATGTTTTGCTGCGCGCGATAAATAGCGGCCACACCATTATCGGCAAGTAATTTCCCCCATTCGCTGTTGACGAAAATCATCAGTTCAGAAACGACGGTGTCGATCGGATTGCCGCGTTTCCTGGTCGAGATCGCCACACGCCCGTCATTGACTTCAAAGTTGTAATCGAGGCGATCCTGTTCGTTGTCGTTTTTGCCGCGTCTCAACCCAAGCGCCCTGGCGACCTTGTGCAGCAGAATTAATTCTTCGCCAAACGCGCCATCAGCCACGCCGTTGGCGATCGCGGCTTCATCAAAATAAATTTCGAGGGCATTGATGCGACAATTTTTTTCGATGTGTACCCGCTCAATCGCGGAACGCGTGTTGCCCAACGAAAATGTTGACATTGAAAATGTCGCGTAATACGAAACGACCGGGCACAGTCGCCCCTCGGCCAGCGTTGCGTGCATGACAGCAGCAATGGGCAGCATGGTGATTTTGTCGCCGGGGAAATACACCGTCGACAGTCGATCATTGGCGAGTTTTTCGAGCGCGCTTTCACTGCTGAAATAAAGCGCGGGTGCTGCAATGTGGATGCCGATTTCGATGTTGTCTGCGTCGAGATGATTGATCGAGAACGCATCGTCAATTTCGGTCGTGGACGCGTCGTCGATACTGATCGCACGCACACTTGCCACTGGCAATTCGGTCGGTTCGCTCGCGTCGATTTGCCCTTTGTATTCGCGGCCTCGTGGAAAATAGTCGGCGAGAAATTTACCAACGTGAAAATCGTGCTGCGCCGTTTCCTTGTTCGGCCAGGCACCCGCCTGAAAAAACAATAACGGCAGCGACGTGTGCGTTTCTGCCACTGCTGCCTCGCAGGCTTTGACCAGCAGCGTATTGCGGTCGGGATTGTAGAGCAGGCTATCGCGATGCGAGCGCATCTCTTCCGGTAGCACGCCGGATTTCAATTGCGACACCCACGCGGCCATTTGTTCGGCCTCGCGCTTTTTGCGCTCGATTGAGGCGAGCGCCGCTTTCAGGTTTTCTTCAGGTGCGGCTTGATAGCGACCCTTGCCACGCTTGTAAAAATACATGGGCGACGCGTGCAGCTTTAGTGCAACGGCGGCGGCCTCTGGCGGCGAGGCTTTGTGGCCAAAATATTCTGCAGCCAATTCTTCGCAGCCGAATTCATCCTTTCCGCAGACTTGCCACAAAAAATCCGCGTCGATGTCTGCGGCAAGCGCCTCGGCTGCGGGCAAAAATTGCTCCAGTGCCGACTCAAACCGCAGCACCACCGCGTTCGATTTAATTTTGCTGCGCTTGCCGGAGATCGATTCAATTTGCAGCGACGTGCCAATATCGGACATCACGTGCCCAACTTTGAAGCCGCCGTCTTCTTCGAAAAATACGTTCATGGTGTTTGCGGTCAAGTGGGATTCTCGCGAAGTTGGATCTTTGTCCCTCTCCCGCCTGCGGGAGAGGGTGGCTGCAGGCCGGGAGAGGGAAGCCGTACGAAAGAATTCGCGAATGTGATTGTGGATGATGTATAGCGAGCGCAATTATAACGGTCGCTGTCGTGCATAATTCTTGGCGAGAGGAAACAATTCCATGCCTTCGCAATTTCAAAACGCCATAGCCGTCGCCCCCCACGCCGCCGCCGCCGAGGCAGCAATCCACATCCTGCGCGAAGGCGGTAACGCCATCGAAGCAATGGTTGCGGCCGCAGCGACGATTGCGGTGGTTTACCCGCACATGACCGCGATTGGCGGCGACGCATTCTGGTTGATTCACGAGCCGGGAAAAGCGCCCATCGCGATTGATGCCTGCGGTGCCGCAGCCGAAGCGGCGACGCTGGATTTTTATCGCGAGCAGCATGTTGAATCCATTCCCATTCGTGGGCCGCTCGCCGCCAATACTGTCGCAGGCACCATTTCGGGTTGGGATGCGGCGCTGGACGTCTCGAAAAGCTGGCGCGGCAAAATGCCGCTGGCGATGTTGCTGGGCGATGCGGTGAAGCGTGCGCGCGAAGGCATCATCGTCACCAACAGCCAATACGCCAGCACCACTGCCAAGCAGACGGAGCTAAGTCCGCAGCCGGGCTTCGCGGAAAGTTTTCTGGTCAACAATCTTGCACCCGCTACGGGTTCACGTTTTGCGATGCCGCGTTTGGCAAACACACTCGACTATCTCGCCAAAGCCGGGCTACAGGATTTTTATCGTGGCGACATTTCGCAGAGCATTGCCAAAGATCTCGCCATTGTCGGCAGTCCTGTTTCGCGCGACGACTTGGTCAAACATCAAGCGCTGTATCGCGAACCACTGACCGTGAAACACTCGCTCGGTGCGCTCTACAACATGACCCCGCCCACGCAAGGCGTGGTGTCGTTATTGATTCTCGCCATCCTCGACAAAATCGGCTTGAAGGGTCTCGATCCGCTGGGTGCCGAATACGTGCATCTCTGCGTAGAAGCCACCAAGCAGGCCTTCGCGATACGCGATAAATACGTGACTGATCCCGCCGACATGACGGTGCATGCGCAATCGTTGCTCGACGACGACATCGTTGCCACGCTCGCCGCAAAAGTGAAGCGCGACCGCGCCGCGCCGTGGGGGAAAAATGCCAGGCCCGGTGACACCGTATGGATGGGCGTCATCGACAAGGAGGGCCGTGCTGTGTCGTTCATCCAATCGATATATCACGAATTCGGCACTGGCATTGTGCTCAAGGAATCCGGCGTCAATTGGCAAAATCGCGGTGCCAGTTTTTCGCTCGACCCCAAAGCGCTACTGGCGATCAAGCCCGGCAAGAAACCATTCCACACGCTGAACCCCGCACTGGCCTTGTTCAACGATGGCCGCGTGATGCCCTACGGCACCATGGGCGGCGATGGCCAGCCGCAAACGCAGTGCGCGGTGTTCACCCGCATCGCCAATTTCGGCATGAGCCCGCAGGACGCGATTGCAGCACCGCGCTGGCTGCTGGGGCGGACGTGGGGCAATCCCTCGGATACCTTAAAGCTGGAATCGCGGTTTGATGCGTCGGTGTTTGAAGGCTTGCGCGCGCGCGGGCATGAGGTGGAATCGCTTGGCGAATTTGATGAAAGCGTGGGGCATGCGGGCGCGCTGATTCGGGCGAAGGACGGCGGATTGACGGGTGGATTTGATCCGCGCAGTGATGGTGGGGTTGTGGGTTTTTAAGGAGTATTACGCACGTGGTGGGTCGACTAGCGTGGCACTGTGGTAACACCAATGCCATGGCTCATATTGATATCCGGCCGCATTCCCCTTGGGATAGGAGAGGGTAAAACCGTATCGAGAGGCATGCCGGATCAGCCATCGAAACGCCGGCGTGTTTTCG
>JANMPY010000405.1:0-6802 GCA_031370095.1 Betaproteobacteria bacterium | reverse complement strand
CGTCGCCGAGATGGCGTTGCAGGCTGATGCGGTCTCGATTGGCGACTTTTCGATTGCCGAATTCACCCCGAAATCGAGCGATGAAATCGGCGTGCTCGGTGTGGCCTTCAACCGCATGCGTCGCAGCACGGAGGAGGCGATCAAATTATTGAAGGGCGCTAATTTCTAGTTGTGGTACAGGCTGCTTCCACGGTAGTGCGCCTGCAAATGCCGTAGCCCCACCAGTATCGCCGCACTCGCCGGTAACGCAAGCAGCACACCAAAAAACCCAAACACCTGCCCGAACGCGAGCAACGCGAACAACACCGCAACCGGATGCAGCCCGATCCGATCCCCGACCAGCCACGGCGTGACCGCGAAGCCTTCGATCACCTGCCCGATCGTGAACACCACCCACACCAAAGCGACGCCGTTGATCGACGGAAATTGCATCACGGCAGCCATCGTGCCCAGCACCAGCCCGGTGCCGCTGCCAAGATAGGGGACAAATACCAGCAGCCCCGTGATGAGCCCGACCGGCAATGCGAAGTTAAGCCCGACCATCCATAGACCCACCACGTAAAAGATCGCCATGATCAGCATCACCGAAAGCTGGCCGCGCAAAAATTCCGACAAGACCGCGTCGACCTCGCGGGCAATGGTGCTGACGGTGGCGTGGTAACGCCGCGGGATGGTCGCGTCGATACTGGCGACAAGAATGTCCCAATCGCGCAGCACATAAAAAAGCACCACTGGAATCAACAGCAAGTTGATCAAAAATCCCACCACTGCCAGACCACCGACGCCGACGGATGAGAATATTTTCTTTGCCACGCCCGACGCGTCCGAAATATTGTCGGTGATGAATTGTTTGAACGACGACGAGTCAAGCGTGATGGCAACACCTGCCTTCGCATTGATCCACGGGATCACATCGGTTTTCAGTTTTTCGATAAATCCGGGAATGCCCTCGGCGAGTTGGCCGAATTCTTTATAGAACAGCGGCAGCACGATCAACATAAGCACCACGACCGACAGCAGCAACAGCAAAACCGCGACGACAGTGCCGATGCTGCGCGAGAGGCCGCGCGATTCAAGCTTGTCGACGAGCGGATCAAAAATGTAGGCAAGAATGGCCGCAGCGAGGAACGGCGCGAGGATCGGCGACAGCAACCATAGCAGTGCACCAAAAACTAAAAAAATGATGCCTAGCAGCGCGACATTCCAGTCGAGCCAGCGTTGCGAGACCGGCGCATTTCTGGCGCGGATGCGCTCAATAAAGGCAGGCGTCCCGCCGACTCGTCGGTTGGCGCGTGCATCAGAGGGGCGGCGAGAGAGCATTTCCAGTAAAATCCTGATCGTTGGATTCACCCATCGTAACTCATAACCCGCGCCAGCCAGCAGTGTCGGCTTGGCAAATATCGGCCATGACAAATTCCCTCTCCCCCCTGACCTACAAAGCAGCCGGTGTCGACATCGATGCCGGTGATCAACTCGTCGAAAACATCAAGCCATTCGCCAAGCGCACCATGCGGCCTGAGGTGCTGGGCGGCATCGGCGGCTTCGGCGCGCTGGTGGAGGTCTCAAAAAAATTCAAAAATCCGGTGATGGTCTCGGGCACCGATGGCGTCGGTACCAAATTGAAACTCGCGTTTCATTTGAACAAACACGATACCGTCGGCCAGGATCTGGTGGCGATGAGCGTGAACGATATTCTGGTGCAGGGTGCCGAGCCGATTTTCTTTCTGGATTATTTCGCCTGCGGTAAATTGGACGTGGCGATTGCAACCGATGTGGTCAAAGGTATCGCCTACGGCTGCGAATTGGCAGGCTGCGCCTTGATCGGCGGCGAAACGGCCGAGATGCCGTCGATGTATCCAGAAGGCGAATACGACCTCGCCGGATTCGCGGTGGGCCTGATCGAAAAAGAAAATATCATCACCGGGCGCAGCATTGTGCCGGGGGACGCGGTGTTCGGTCTCACGTCGAGCGGCGCACATTCGAATGGCTACTCACTGATCCGCAAAATCATCGAGCGATCCGGCGTTGATTTGCACGCCGAGAACAACAAGCAACTGGCGCTCGATTTGATCGCACCCACGCGCATCTATGTGAAACCATTGCTGGCCTTGATGAACGCGCATCCGTCGATGGTGAAAGGCATGGCGCACATCACCGGCGGCGGATTGACTGAAAATATTCCGCGCGTGCTGCCCGATGCTGTGACCGCCGTGATCGACAGAAAGTCGTGGGTGGCACCACCGATATTTGCGTGGCTGCAGCAGCACGGCAAAGTCGATGATGCCGAAATGGCGCGCACGTTTAATTGCGGTATCGGCATGGTCGTGATCGTGGCGAAAGAACATGCGGCAACAGCGATGGCGCATTTGCAAGCGGCCGGGGAAAGCGTCTCCGTCATCGGCGAAATCCGCGCGCGTGCATCGGGTGAAGCGCAGACGATTGTCGTTTAATATTATGCAAACTCTAGCACTGGTGCGGCGTTTGGAGCAAAAATGCCTGAAAAACCGCACCAGTGCTAGCGTTTGGCATTTTTATTGTCCTGCCATGCGCAGCGCATGAAATCCATCGTCATCCTGATTTCCGGTCGTGGCTCGAACATGGAAGCGATCCTTGACGCGGCTATGCCGCGCACCATCAAGGCGGATTTGCCGCTCAACATCAAAGCCGTCATCAGTAACCGTCCCGACGCAGGCGGCCTGATCACAGCTGCGCAACGCGGCGTGGCGACCCGCGTGGTCGATCACACGACGCATGCATCGCGTGAGACGTTTGACGCGGCGCTTGCCGAGGTAATTGATGCATTCGCGCCCGACTTCATCGTGCTGGCGGGCTTTATGCGCGTGCTGACCGCGCAATTTGTCGCGCGGTATTCGAAGCGCATGATCAACATCCATCCGTCGTTGTTGCCCGCGTTCCCGGGCTTGCACACGCATCGCCAGGCGCTCGCAGCGGGAGTGAAAATTCACGGCGCGACGGTACATTTTGTGACGCCGCAATTGGATCACGGCCCGATCATTATTCAGGCCGCCGTGCCGGTGCTGCCGGATGACGATGAAGCCACGCTGGCGCTTCGCGTATTGATGCAGGAGCATCGCATTTATCCGCAAGCGCTCAAGTGGCTTGCTGAAGATCGTGTCTTTTTTACAGACAACGATGTCGTCGGGATTCGTGGATTAAACGTTTCTTTGGGTGTTGGGGATCAGCATTTCCTCGTACCGAAAGAATAGCGTCATGTGGCGTTTGCCCGCGAAAAAATTTTTAGCCTTTTGTCTGGCCTCAATTGCGCTCTCCGCACACCTGGCCATGGCGCAGGTCAATCAGGCCGCGCCAACATTGGTGACGGCAAGCTACAAGGTATACAAAGCGGGCATCTGGATCGGCACGATCGATGAGCGATTCACGCGCGAAGGGGAGCATTACAAAATCGTTTCCGCAACCGAAACCGCAGGGCCTCTGCGCTTGTTCCTGCGCGACACGCTCACCGTGACGTCCGAGGGCTCGATCAGTGCGGGCGGCCTCAAACCGGACAGCTACCAATTCGCGCGCCGCAACGACCAGAAGAAAAATATTTCAGCGGTGTTCGCATGGGACAAGCATCAGATCGAGTCGCACCACAATGACGAGAGCGAGATATTCAAGTTGCCGGAGGGCACGCAGGATCGGGTCTCGGCGATGTACCAATTCATGTTCAACACTCCGCGCGCCACCGAGGTGAGCGTGTGGATGAGCCAGGGCAAACAAGCCGAACAATACCGCTACCGGAAACTCGGCGAGCCGGTGCTGACCGTGAACAAGGAAAGTTTCTCCACCGTCTACTATGCCCGCGAAGCAAAAGCAGGCGAGTCAAGGGTTCATTTGTGGCTAGCGAAGGAGAAATATTTTTTGCCGGTAAAGATCGTGTTTGAAGACGCGAACGGCGGCTCGCTTGAGCAGGTGTTGACCGCGCTGCACACCGAATAACGCGGCGCTGGAAAGCATATACCGTGGCGCGATCTCTTCACGATGAGCCTTGGCTGCGCAAGCATCGCCTGTTGCTGACAGCTCTCGGCATGTCGCTTGTCGTCCATGTGCTGGCCACTATCGGCACGCCCATTTGGTTTGACGGCTGGCACCAGGCGGAACCGGTGCGATTCGACGCGGTTTTGACGCCGATGGCGACAGCCGAATTGAACGACGCAGTCGTGAGTGTAAAACCTTTATCGACACCGGCTACGCCACCCAGAATCGCGCGCAAGCGCGCCCCCCGCCCTCCATCAACACCAAAATCGGACGCGAACTTCGCCGCGCCTGAAAATGCCATCGCGGTCGACCGAGCAACTGTCGGCGACACAGGTGTCGCCGTCGCGAGCGGTGCGGACACCAGCAGCAAAGTGGCAGATGCAAATGCAGACACGCCGACCTCAGCGGCGCAAGCTCCCATCGCCGCCGACGCGCCGCTGGTGGTAGCCGAAAAGCTTGCGTCATCCGACCTTCCCGATCCCATGCCGGCCACAACGCCGCCGGTGGAATTGCCTAGCCGCGTTTCAATCGCTTACAAGGCGACCACCAGCATCGCCGATGGCGTCGCGCACTACACGTGGAAGCGCGACGGCGACAAATATTCATTCGAGAGCACCATTGCCGCATCAGGCTTTTTTGTCAGCATGTTCGCGGGCACAATTACGCAGCTGAGCACCGGCATCGTAACCGGCGCCGGTCTTCTTCCGGATGAGTTCACCATCCGCCGCGGCGAGAAACCGCCTGAAACAGCAGAATTTCTGCGTGCGACCAAAGAAGTTAAATTAACGCGTGACGGCCAGTCCCGTCAACTGCCCTTGTCGCCAAATTTGCAGGACACGCAGAGCTTTTTGTTTCAACTGGCGATTGAGTCGGTAAAACTTAAAACGGCAGATGATCGGCTGACGATATTGGTGACCAACGCGCGTGGCGTTAACCGCTATACGTTCAAAAAAGTGGGCGAGGCGACCATTGAAACCCGCCTTGGACCCGTCGAAACGGTCCACCTGATGCGCGAAACCACCGAGCCGCGCGATGGGTATGAGGTGTGGCTGTCGCCCAAACACCATTACCTGCCGGTCAAGCTAAAGTTCTTCGTTGACCGCTTCCCAGCGGAATTGATTGCGACAAACATCACCTCTAAGCCATAATAGCGGGTTACAGCCGCCATCAAGCGCCTCCCAAAGCGCCACCCACTCCCGATGTCATTTACTCCCGCCCAATTCAATACGCTGGTCGAAGCGCTGACAATCGTTTTGCCGCTTACGTCGCCGGCCGACGTGCAGCTAAAACGATTTTTCAAAGAACACGCCAAGCTTGGCGTGCGTGATCGCGCCATCATTGCCGAAACTGTTTACGCGGTATTACGCCATCGTCGCGCCATCGAGGCGATTGCCACCGATGGCGTGCCGCGCAAAATGGCACTGCTCGCCCTCACCCGCTTCCAGGGAATGAGTTCACGCGAGTTAACCAACGTGCTCAAAAAAGCCGAGGTCACGTGGCTCGCCGATACGAAGCATTTCGTGCCGAAGAAAACGTCGCTCGGACTTGAAGCCGAGTTACCCGATTGGGTGGTCGCGCATCTGAAACTCAGCATGAGCGACAAGGAAATTCTGGCGCTCGGTCGTAGCATGATGAATCCTGCGCCGCTGGATTTGCGCGTCAATACGGTGAAGGCCAAGCGCGACGCGGTGATGAAGCTTTTGCAGCGCGACGGTATCGTCTGTGAGGCGACACCATGGTCGCCCATTGGCATACGGTTACAGACCAAAGTGGCACTGGCAAAGCACCCCGCGTTCCTTGAAGGCTTCATCGAAGTACAGGACGAAGGCAGTCAATTGCTTGGCATGTTGATGGAGCCCAAGCGGAGCGAAATGGTGGTCGATTTTTGCGCAGGCGCAGGCGGCAAATCGCTGCTGCTCGCCGCGATGATGGGCTCGACCGGTCGCGTCTACGCGATGGACGTCTCAGAAAAGCGGCTCACCAATCTTAGCCCGCGGTTAAAACGCTCCGGCCTGTCGAACGTGATGCCGCAAAAAATTGACTCCGAAAATGACACGAAGATCAAACGCCTCGCAGGCAAAATTGATCGCGTCCTGGTCGACGCGCCGTGTACCGGATTGGGTACGCTGCGCCGCAATCCGGATGTGAAATACCGGCAGACAGAGGTTGGACTGGCCGAGTTGAATGTAAAACAAGCATCGATCCTGCAATCGGCGGCGCGACTGGTCAAACCGGGCGGCAGGTTGGTGTATGCGACCTGTAGTTTTCTCTCCGAGGAAAACGAAAAAATTGTTGAAGCGTTTTTGGCCAAGCACCCGCAATTCAAGCTCGTTGACGTCAACAAGATTTTCGAGCGTCTGAAAATTCCGATCAAGGATCAGGGCGCATATTTCACTTTGAGCCCGCTGAAACACGCGACCGACGGCTTTTTTGCCGCCGTCATGGAGCGGGCGAAATAATTCCCGTCAGGCCTTAACGCCCGGCTTTGTCAATCGTGCAAATTTTTTCGCAGAACTTCGACACGCTGTTGAACCAGCTCGGATCCCCACCCGGCTGGATTCAGCTTGGCATCATCGCGGCGGGGTTGGGTGCAGCGTGGGTATTGGCGCGGTTGGTGCGCGAAAAAATTCCTGACCATCTCCAGCCAGGCGCGCTGAAAATTGGTGCGGGTAGCATGCAGCGTTTGGTGTTGCCGCTGTTGGCGCTGGTATTTATCTGGCTCGGAAAAGTCGCCCTCGCCCGACTCTTGCCCAATCCGCTGCCCGCGCCGATCTTGAGTGTCGCGCTGCTGCTGCTCGCGGCC
>JANMPY010000329.1:0-4856 GCA_031370095.1 Betaproteobacteria bacterium | reverse complement strand
GCCGAGATGCAAGGGATAATCGCAGCGGCGCGCGAGGTCGCGATACACCGCGATCAGATCCTGCACGGCGCTCACTTTGCAGCTCAAAATAATCTTGTCGCCACCGAGACCAAGTGCCTCGGCCTTGGCGGCACTTTCGAGTGCAGAAATAATCAACGCCTCGCGCATCACTGCATCGGCCTCTTTTGGCTCGCTGAGTTTGGCGTTTTCGTCCATCATGCGCGCGATCAATTCAGGATCAAGCGAGCCCCAGTTCACGCCGATCCGCACCGGCTTGTCAAACTTGATTGCAGCCTCGATCATCGCGCCGAACTGGTCGTCGCGCTTGCTGCCTTGCCCGACGTTGCCCGGATTGATGCGCAGTTTGGCCAACGCGACCGCGCACTCAGGTACTTCAGTCAATAATTTGTGACCATTGAAATGAAAATCGCCGACTAGCGGAACATTCATGCCCATCGCATCGAGCTCGGCGCGAATCTTTGCAACGGCGCGCGCTGCGGCCATTGTATTGACGGTGATGCGCACGACTTCGGAGCCCGCGCGCGCAAGTGCTGCAACTTGGGCGACGGTGCCCGCCACATCTTCGGTATCGGTGTTGGTCATCGACTGCACCATGATGGGCGCGTCGCCACCGACGAGTACGTGGCCGATGTTGACTTGGCGCGATTTGCGGCGCTGGATTTCTGAGAACAATTTCACCTCCGAAAAAATTATTGGCGGCGAACTCTTGCCGCGATTACTTCACTGTCACCCGCGCCACCGAGACGCGAGTGTGCGGCACAAGATCAATTTCCTTGCCGTCATATGCCATGCGGGTCGCTTTCGCATTACCGATCACCACCGTGAACGGCGCGCGACCGACAACTTCTTCGGTCTCGCCGTCTTTGAATTTTCTATCCAGCACCGTTTTCCCGTTGCGGTCTACCACCTCGACCCATGACTCGCCGCTAAACGTAAAGCCCAGTACGCCACTGCCTGCGGGCAAGGCTGGTCTTGGCACGTCGGGCGCGACTTCTGTCGATTCCGGAGTTTTGGTTACTACTACAGGCACAGTCAACGTCCCCGCCGCATTTGTACCGGTCTGAACAGTGGCTGGGGTAACAGCTTTGGTTTCTTGTGCGACCAGCGGGTCGGGCAACGCCGCAGTGATTGATGGCGCAGGTTGCGCGGTGGGCTCGTTCAACGATTTTTCAACCGCAGCCACTTTTGGGCGACCACCTTCGGCAAGATGCGGTCGCACATACTCCCACCAATACCAGGCCACCGCAGATAGCAGGATCGCAATCGTGACCGCGATGAAAGCACGCATGCGCGGCGTGGCAAATTCGCCACCGGGCGCGGGAACTTTGATATTTTGCTGTGACGGCATCACAACGGCGCTGGCGTCAATCGCGACCGCCTCTTGATGCGTTTGTGCGAGCAGGCGCAACGCGACATCCGGCGCGACACCGACTTCTTTCGCGAAATTACGCACGAAGCCGCGCAGAAATGTGCCGGTTGGCAGTGCTGCATATTCGTTTTGTTCAAGCGCGCGCACCTGCTTGATGCCCATCCGCAATTTCGACGCAATATCGCCCTGCGACAATCCGGCTTTTTCGCGGGCCGCACGCAGCAATTCACCAACCGATACGCTGGGGTCAAAGCCCCCGCCTGCCGCTGGCTCGTTGGCCGCTGTTGCCTGCGCAGGGGACGACACGCCAGACTCAGGCAAAGCGGTTGGACTATCGGGTTTCAGCATGTTTTTTCATTCACGGTTACGCATCTCAGGATTAGCGAAGCTCGCTGGCCGCGCGTGTTTGCGTCGCATCAGGAAACCGCCGACGCAGTTGTTGGACGTAGCTCGACTCGGCCGACTTGTCGCCTTGCGCACGGGCGATGCGTGCGCCCAGCAGCAACGCGTCAGCACTCGGCGTCTGGACTAATTGATTATGCCGGGCGAGCAATCCCTCGGCTTCGCGCAGTTGGTTCCGCACGAATGCGATGTCGGCCAGCTCGTAGAGCGCTGCGGCCATTACCGGCTGGCGTTGTACGGCCGCTCTGAATTGCACCTCTGCCGCCACCAGGTCGCCGGCTTTTTTCAAACACACCGCAGAGTTGTAGAGCGCACTTTCCGGTGTGGCGTAGAGGGGATTTTTCAACGCCGCTTTGAAATAGGCAATCGAGCTTGCCGGGTCTTTACGCTGACAAACAAACCAGCCGTAGTTGTTCAATGTTTCGGAATCGTTCGGTACCAGCCTTAGCGCCTGCTCGAACGACTGCGCGGCTTGCGCGTCTTCCTGCAACTGCATGTAGATGATGCCCAGCATATTGTGCGCAGGTGCGTGGCCGGGGAAGACTGCAACCGCCTGTTTGGCCGCTTCCAGCGCGACGGCTAAATTGCCCAGGCGAAAATATTCGGCAGCGCGCTCGGTGTGGATTTGTGCGCCGCGAACGGGATCACTTTTTGCCGCCTGATCAGCGACCTTGCTCTCAAACGCGCTGGTCGATACGCAACCCGGCAGGATTGCAAGAGAAATGGTAACGGCAATGATTGCTACGGTTAAGCTTTTCAAGAATGTTCCTTAAGCGTCATGAAGCGTTGGCGAGCGTTATGAGGCAGTGGCGCGGGCAAGCTTGATTATTTTGGAACGGCTGGATTTATCCACGACCTGTCCCGCCAACTGGCCGCATGCCGCATCAATATCGTCGCCGCGCGTTTTTCGAACCGTGACGACAAATCCCGCCGCTTGCAGCACTTCGCGGAAACGATGAATCGCATTGTTACTCGAGCGCTGGTAAGGCGCTTCGGGAAACGCATTCCACGGAATTAGATTGAATTTACACGGCAGATCACCCACCAGCGCGACCAGTTCGTGCGCCTGTTGCACCGAGTCATTCACGCCGTTGAGCATCACGTATTCAAAAGTCACAAAATCGCGCGGCGCGGCATCAAGATAATCGCGAATCGCTGCCAGTAATTCAGCAAGCGGATATTTTTGGTTGATCGGCACCAGCACATCGCGCAACTTGTCGTTCGGCGCGTGCAACGACACTGCCAGCGCGACCGGGCAGCGCGTTTTAAGACGGATGAGATTCGGCACAATACCGCTGGTCGACAGCGTCACGCGGCGGCGCGAAAGACCGTAGCCGTGGTCGTCGAGCATGATGTCCATCGCTGTGGTGACGTTATCAAAATTGGCCAGCGGCTCGCCCATGCCCATCATCACGACGTTCGAGACAATGCGTTCGCCCTTCGGGTCGCGCCCCATCGCCTTGTTCGCCCACCACAGTTGGCCAATGATTTCGCCTGCGGTGAGATTGCGATTAAAACCCTGCTTGCCGGTCGAGCAAAAAGTGCAATCGAGCGCGCAACCCACCTGACTCGACACGCACAGCGTGCCGCGATCCGCTTCGGGAATGAATACCACCTCAATGCCGTTGCCGGTACCCACATCGAGCAACCATTTCCGCGTACCGTCACTGGACGTTTGCTCGGTCATCAATTTTGGCGCGATGATCGCAGCTACTTCCGGCAATTTTTCACGCAATGATTTGGCCAGATCGGTCATTGCATCAAAGCTGTCGACGCCGCCCTGATGCAGCCAGCGAAAAACTTGTTTGGCGCGAAACGGCTTCTCCCCCAACGCGGCGAAAAACGTCGTCATCTCGGCTAAATTCATGCCGAGAAGGTTTGGTTTATCGCCTCTTGCGTGTTGGGGAACCGCCAAAATTTCGCTCTGCTAGTTGGTGCAGTTTTACCGCGTGTAAATGTTCAACGCGGGGAAGTAATAAGCAATTTCCACCGCCGCCGTTTCAGCGGCGTCGGAGCCGTGAACGGCGTTGGCATCGATGCTGTCGGCAAAGTCGGCGCGAATCGTTCCTGCTGCCGCTTTTTTCGGATCGGTCGCGCCCATCAGGTCGCGGTTTTTCAAGATTGCGCCCTCGCCTTCGAGCACCTGAATCATCACGGGGCCCGAAATCATGAAGCTGACCAAATCATTGAAAAACGGACGTGCTTTGTGTACGGCGTAAAAGCCTTCGGCTTCGGCACGCGAGAGCTGCGTCATGCGCGCGGCGATAATTTTCAGTCCGGCTTTTTCAAACCGCGAATAAATCTCACCGATTACGTTCTTGGCGACCGCGTCAGGTTTGATGATGGAGAGTGTCTTTTCAATTGCCATTTCAAAATCCTCGATAACTTGATGAAAACATTGGAGTTTAGCATGATACGCGCGATGGAGTCACGGTTTTGTCTGCTATTTTGGCGGCGATATCGACTGCAATACCAGGCGATTGTTGGTGCGGCGGATGACAAAATCATGACCGCCCGCGAGTTGCGGTTTATTAAGAGGCGCCGCGCGAAATAATTGTGCAGCCCATTCGGCCAACTGCGCGTGCGAGGGCGCAGCAACTTTTTGCCACGTGAGCCAGTGGTAAAGCGCGTTAATCTGGCGCGGCATCGGCAACGCATCGAGTACCGCAGCAGATGCAGTTTCGCCGTCCCACTGCAAATCGATTTTCGCCAACGCTTCCAGCATCTCATCAGCCTCGCTCGCGTGCCGCGCTGCGCGCGCAAGTGAAGCGCGGTAGTGCGGGAAACGTGTCGCCAATCGTGGCGTGATTTCGTGGCGAAGAAAATTGCGGGTGTAGGTGGTGTCGTCGTTGGATTCGTCTTCGATCCATTTGAGACCACGCGCCAATGCTGCCGCCTCAATCTCGGTGCGCGAAAGTTTGAGTAACGGGCGCAGGATCGTTTGCGTATCTGAAACAACCCGTACTTCGCCCATGCCTGCCAGGCCCTTTAATCCCGTGCCGCGCAGTAATTGGTGCAGCACCGTTTCGGCCTGATCGTCGGCGTGTTGCGCGAGGAGAATATT
>JANMPY010000321.1:0-2213 GCA_031370095.1 Betaproteobacteria bacterium | reverse complement strand
CTGGGAAAGGGTTTTTCCGGCGTAATCAAACGCCATCACTTCAGGTCGAACCGCGCATCACACGGCAACTCCAAGTCGCACAATGTGCCGGGTTCCATCGGCATGGCGCAGGATCCGGGTCGCGTGTTTCCGGGTAAGCGTATGGCCGGTCAGCTTGGAAACGTGAGCCGTACGGCGCAACTGCTCGAAGTCGCGCGTATCGATGCTTCCCGCCAGTTGATTCTGGTCAAAGGCGCAGTTCCCGGCGCCAAGAATGGCACCGTGGTCGTTCGCCCTTCCGCCAAAACGCGTCTCGTCAGAGGGGGGGGCAAATAATGGAACTCAAGCTGATAAACGACAAAGGCGCATCAGCCGGCACCATGCCTGCTTCCGCCGAACTTTTCGGTCGCGATTACTCCGAAGCGCTGGTTCACCAGGTAGTGACCGCGTATCAAGCGAACGCTCGTTCCGGCAACCGCGCACAGAAAGGCCGTAGCGACGTTCAGAAATCGACCAAGAAACCGTGGCGTCAAAAAGGTACCGGTCGCGCACGTGCCGGTATGGCTTCTTCGCCATTGTGGCGTGGTGGTGGGCGCATTTTCCCGAACTTGCCTGACGAGAATTTTTCGCAGAAGGTCAACAAGAAAATGCATCGCGCCGGTATTGCCGCAATTCTGTCGCAACTGGTTCGCGAAAATCGTCTCTCGGTCATCGATAACATGACCCTCGAATCGCCAAAAACAAAAGCACTCGCGCTTAAATTGAAAAGCATGGGCTTGGAACAAGTGTTGATCATCACCGACAACCTCGATGACAACCTGTATTTGTCTTCGCGCAATCTTCCGGATGTCATGGTGCTGGAAGCCAAGCACGCTGACCCGGTTAACCTAGTGCGCTTCGCCAAAGTTATTCTGACCAAAGGTGCGGTCAAGCAATTCGAAGAGGTGCTCGCATGAGTAGCCAAGAACGCCTGTTGACGGTGGTATTGCGCCCCGTCATTTCAGAAAAAGCCACGATGGTTGCCGATAAGCGCAAGCAAGTCGTGTTTGAAGTTGTGCGTGACGCGACCAAGACGGAAGTCAAAGCGGCCGTTGAGCTTTTGTTCAAAGATCAAAAGGTCGAAGTCGCCAGCGTCAACATCGTCAATCAAAAAGGCAAAGCGAAGCGTCACGGACGTTTCGAGGGCCGTCGCAATCACGTCAAGAAAGCCTATGTGTGCTTGAAGGGTGATGCCGACATCAACTTTGCCGAAGGAGCCGCATAATGGCACTCGTCAAAACCAAACCGACCTCACCTGGTCGTCGCAGCATGATCAAGGTGGTGAACGCGGAATTGCACAAAGGTGCGCCGCACTCTGCCCTGCTTGAGCCGCAATACAAACACGCTGGCCGCAATCATCACGGTCACATCACCACGCGTCATCAAGGTGGCGGTCACAAGCAGCACTATCGCATCATCGATTTCAAGCGCAACGACAAGGACGGCATCGTCGCCAAAGTCGAACGTCTTGAATACGATCCGAACCGCAGCGCCAACATTGCCTTGCTGTGCTATGTCGATGGCGAGCGTCGTTATATCATCGCGCCAAAAGGCATTTCCGCAGGTGCGCAGCTGGTGTCAGGTGCCGAAGCACCGATCAAAGTCGGCAACACCCTGCCACTGCGTAACATCCCGGTCGGATCAACAATTCATTGCATCGAAATGATGCCCGGCAAAGGCGCGCAAATCGCCCGCTCGGCTGGTACATCGGTACAGTTGCTCGCGCGTGAAGGTCTGTATGCGCAGCTACGCTTGCGCTCCGGTGAAATCCGTAAAGTACACGTCGACTGCCGCGCGACCATTGGCGAAGTCGGCAACGGCGAACACGGCTTGCGCGTCATCGGCAAAGCCGGCGCCAATCGCTGGCGTGGCTGGCGTCCGACCGTTCGCGGTATCTGTATGAACCCGGTTGATCACCCGCACGGTGGTCGTTCCAACGGCGGTGGCCATCCGGTCTCGCCTTGGGGCCAAAAAGCCAAGGGCTTCAAGACCCGCACCAATAAACGCACGCAGAGCATGATCGTTCGCGATCGTCACAAAGCGAAGTAATCGAGGCCAACTGACATGACACGTTCCGTTAAAAAAGGCCCGTTCTGCGACGGCCATCTGTTGAAAAAAGTGGAAGCAGCCGCCGCGACCAAAGATCGGCGTCCGATCAAAACCTGGTCGCGTCGTTCCACCATCCTGCCGGATTT
>JANMPY010000279.1:0-4786 GCA_031370095.1 Betaproteobacteria bacterium | reverse complement strand
AACAATGCGCGCCAAAAATTTGCCGCCAGCGCAAATTCCCCGCAATTTCCAACCGAGATATGAAACTAATACCAACCATTCTGTGCGGCGGCTCTGGCTCACGTCTCTGGCCTGTATCGCGTGAGCAGCATCCAAAGCCCTTCATTCGCCTCCAGGATAACCAGAGCCTGTTGCAAAAAGCGTTCATTCGCGGGGCGCTACTCGACAGCGTGGCAGAGGTGTTGACGGTCACCAACCGTGATCTTTTTTTCAAGACTCAGGATGAATACCGGCCTGTGAATGGAGGCAAGCTACCGCTTTCCTACATTCTGGAACCGTTCGGAAGAAATACCGCACCTGCCGTTGCGGCGGCAGCGATCCAGATCGTCAAGGCGCATGGCCCGGATGCGATCCTGTTGATTCTCGCGGCCGATCATTTGATTGCCGATCAGGCGGCATTTGCAAATGCCGTCCAGCAGGCGACGGTGCTCGCGGCCGATGGGAAAATTGTGGCGTTTGGCATTCAGCCTACAGCACCGGAAACGGGCTATGGCTACATCGAGGCCGACGGTAATACGGTCGTCAAATTTGTCGAGAAACCGTCTGCAGAAGTCGCCACCGCATACTTGGCATCGGGCCAATTCCTGTGGAACTCCGGCATGTTTTGTTTTGCGGCTGGCACCATGCTGGCTGAAATGGAAAAGCATTGCCCGAACGTACTTGCGTCGGTGAAATCCTGTCTCGCCAGCTCGATAGACGCGAAGGGCGATGGATTCGCACAGCTTGAATTGAATTCGGTGGATTTCGCCAGCGCACCGGACATATCGATCGACTACGCCGTCATGGAAAGAACCGATCGCGCCGCTGTCGTGCCGTGCAATATCGGCTGGAGCGATATTGGATCCTGGGACGCCATTGGCGAGCTTTCGCCACCGGATGCGCAAGGCAATCGCGTCGATGGCATGGCCCTGCTGCACGATGTGACCAACTGCTACATTCAAAGCAAAGAGCGCATGGTGGGCGCAGTGGGACTCAAAAATCTGGTCATCATCGACACGCCGGATGCGCTGCTGGTCGCTGACCGTTCCCGAGCCCAGGACGTGAAACACGTGTACGCGAAGCTGAAGGCGCAGGGCCACGAATCCCATAAGCTGCATCGCACCGTACACCGACCGTGGGGGACCTACACGGTTCTCGAAGAAGGCAGCCGTTTCAAGATCAAACGCATTGAAGTCAAGCCGGGCGCATCGCTCTCATTGCAGATGCATCACCATCGCAGCGAACACTGGATCGTGGTGAGCGGGATGGCAAAAGTCGTTAACGGCGACCTTGATTTAATGATTGCCACCAACGAATCGACTTACATACCCGCAGGCCACAAACATCGGCTGGAAAATCCCGGCGTCGTTGATCTCGTCATGATCGAAGTGCAGAGCGGCGAGTACCTGGGCGAGGATGATATTGTTCGCTTTCAGGATGTTTACGGGCGCGTTTAAAATTTGCTTTTGTGGCGACTAACGTTGTCACCCAACAAACCAGGAATCAAATTGCAGACCACTACTACAGGGGCCAGAGGTATCAAGGCCCGACTCGCAAGCGTCAGTTTCATTCTTTGGCTTACTGTCATCATCCCCACGGCCCTCGCGGTGATTTATTTTGGGTTGATCGCGTCCGACGTATACATCTCCGAATCGCGCTTTGTGGTGCGCAGTCCGCAACGACAGGCACAGACCGGGCTGGGTGCGCTACTGCAAGGCACGGGATTCTCAAGATCCCAGGATGACACCTATTCCGTTCACGACTTCATTCTTTCACGCGACGCGCTCAAGGAGCTTGATGACCAGCTTGGCGTGCGGAAAGCCTACTCGAGCAAGGACGCAGATTTTATCAATCGATTCCCCGGCGTCGACTGGGACGACAGCTTTGAAGCTTTCCACCGTTATTACCGCAATCGCGTCACGCTCGACTACGACACGGTGTCGTCCATCACCATCCTGAAGGTGCGCGCTTTCAATGCGGAGGACTCGAAAAAGATCAATGACCTGCTGCTTAAGATGGGCGAGCGGCTGGTCAACAATCTGAACGACCGCAGCCGCCAGGATCTTATCAAGACCGCTGAGAGTGAGGTTGCAGTCGGCGAAGAAAAGGTCAAGCGCACTGCCACCGCGCTGGCCGGGTTCCGCAACAATCAGTCAGTCTTTGACCCAGACCGCCAGTCGGCTCTGCAACTGCAGGGCGTCTCGAAACTGCAGGAAGAGCTGGTGGCAACAGAAACCCAGCTCGCGCAAATACAGCGGGTGTCGCCGAGCAACCCCCAAGTTGGCGCGCTCAAAAGCCGAGTCGACACACTGCGCAAAGCGATTGCAAATGAAACAGCGAAGGTCGCAGGCGGCGGCGGTTCGCTCACCTCAAAATCGGGTGCGTTTGAACGATTCACGCTGGAAAAAGTCTTCGCAGAAAAGCAGCTCGCGGCGGCGTTGACCGCACTAGAGTCGGCACGGAGCGAAGCGCTGCGTAAACAGCTCTACCTTGAAAGACTGGTTCAGCCGAATCTGCCGGACAAGGCGGTTGAGCCGCGTCGCATACGCTCGGTGTTAATGGTATTTGTGCTGGGGCTCGTTGCCTGGGGCGTGATCAGCCTGCTGGTCGCCAGCATTCGAGAACACATAGATTAGCCCGGCACTTTCGATGGCGAATGACGGATCGATATTGCGTTCGTTGACGGTTCAACGTCGCACACTGTATGCGCTGATGATGCGTGAAGTCATTACGCGCTTTGGTCGGGATAATCTGGGTGCTTTGTGGTTGATTGCGGAGCCGATGATTTTCACGCTGGGTATCGTGACGCTTTGGTCTGCTGCGGGCTTGCAGCACGGGTCAAGCATACCGATAACTGCGTTCGCCGTGACCGGCTATTCGTCTGTCTTGCTCTGGCGCAATTGCGCCGGGCGCACAATAGGCGCGATTGACGCAAACTTGCCTTTGCTATTCCACCGCAATGTCAAAGTGATCGATGTTTTTCTGACGCGGATTGTCCTCGAAGTCGCCGGCGCAACGGGATCGTTTGCTATATTGGCAATGTTTTTCACCTCTATTGGCTGGATGGAAGCGCCGGTCGATATGTTGCAGGTGATTTTCGGCTGGTTCATGCTGGCATGGTTTGGAACCGCACTTGCGCTACTCGTTGGCGCGGGGACCGCATACAGCCATATTGTTGAAAAACTGTGGCAACCCGCTTCTTACCTGCTCTTCCCACTCTCCGGCGCGGCTTTCATGGTCGATTGGCTGCCACCGACGTTTCAAAAAATTGTTTTGCTGCTGCCGATGGTGCATGGTGTGGAAATTTTGCGTGAGGGGTATTTTGGCAATGCGGTACGAACGCACTATGACGTGGGCTACATGGCTGTCGTTTGCCTGCTGCTTTCTCTCGCCGCACTCTATCTGGTTCGCGATGCCGGCCAGAAGGTCGAGACGCGATGATTTCGGTCGAAAACATCAGCAAAACCTACGACACGCGATTTGGGCCGCGTACGGTTCTCGACAACGTGAATTTTCGTCTCGAACACGGCAGAAATATTGGCATCCTCGGACAAAACGGTGCTGGCAAATCAACGCTGATTCGGCTCATCAGCGGTGCCGAGAAACCATCCTCCGGCCACATCCATCGCGGCATGAGCGTGTCCTGGCCGCTCGCGTTCGGCGGCGCGTTTCAACTCCACCTAACGGGATTGGATAACCTCAAGTTCGTGTGCAGAATTTACGGCGTCGATTACAAGCCCCTAATCCCGTTCGTGGAAGACTTCACTGAGCTCGGTATCTATTTCCGAGAGCCAGTGATGCACTACTCCACTGGCATGCTGACGAGGCTGGCGTTTGCGCTTTCGATGGCAGTCGAATTTGACTGCTTCCTGATCGACGAAGCGATGGTGGTTGGCGATGTCCGCTTCCACGAAAAATGTCATATCGAGTTATTTCAAAAAAGAAAAGACCGGGCGTTTATCCTTGTAACGCACGATGCGAACGTGATCAAGCTGTATTGCGAACGCGCCAGCGTTTTGCACGAAGGTAAGCTGTACCCGTTCGATACCGTCGACGAGGCCTACGACTTCTACAACAATCGTCTCAAAATGCCCACCCCGGCATGAAGCTTTGGCGACAACTTTTCATATGATCAACAATACTCCACACATGCGCAACGGCAAACGATGAAGCTCCTGCTTGAACTGCGCCCCGCACTAGACGGGCACGCCGGTATCCCGCAGGAAACGCGTCTGCTATTTCGTGGCTTGCGGATGCTCGAAGAGATGGATGTCGAGGGCCTGATCATCCATAGCGGACGGGTGCTCGCCAGGGGCCTGCCTGCGGATCCCGAATATTCAAGCCACAGGCTTAGTGCAGACCGCGAGATTTATAAACTGTCACGCGTCATCATTTCTTTGGAGCAAAGTCTTTATCCCAATTTCTTGAACAGAACCGGCATTGATTTTGATCGCTTGCGTGGTTCCCTGAACATGGTTTTCACGCATCTGCTGGGTGGGAGCCAGAAACTAACGAAGTTTGATCCGGCGCATTTTCGTGATTTTATCTGGCGAAATTTCTTCGCGAAGACACTGCCTTTCAGCGACTTCAATTCGGTGACCAAGGCCAACTATCGGGTCTCGCGCCTTCCCTGGACGATGATGCAGCGGTGTGGGCTCAACTCCAAACGCTACGGCTATCATTTCTATCCGCGCATGAATACCAGGGAATTCAATGTGTTGATTTCGCAAACGCCATTCCCAGGGACTGTTTCCAGGCAAACGACATT
>JANMPY010000397.1:0-5094 GCA_031370095.1 Betaproteobacteria bacterium | reverse complement strand
AGCCATTCGTTGAGAAAACATACGTTCGTCACGTCGCCCATGTAACCTGCGCCGAACGCTTCGATCAGCCCGATCAAAATGCCGCCCAATACCGCACCGGCCAAGTTGCCGATACCGCCCAGCACAGCTGCAGAAAATGCTTTCAAGCCCAGCAAAAACCCCATCTGGTAATGCGCGATGCCGTAGTACGACCCAACCATCACGCCCGCCGTTGCGCCGAGTGCTGCGCCAATGACGAACGTAAATGAAATGACGCTGTTGATATTGATACCCATGAGCCCCGCGATTTGCGCGTTCTGCGACGTGGCGCGCATGGCAATCCCGATGCGCGTTTTGTACACCAGCAGTAGCAACCCTGCCATCATCGCCATCGACAACATCATGATGACAATCTGCACATTGGTGATGGTGGCACTGTTGGCCGAATCGGTGAAGTGGTAGGTTTGCGTCGGGAAAATCTGTGGAAACGAAATGAAATTGCGCCCCCAGATCAGCAAGGCAAGATGTTGCAGGATGATCGAAATGCCGATCGCCGTGATGAGCGGTGCCAGTCGCGGCGCATTGCGCAGCGGTCGGTAGGCAATGCGCTCGACGGTGTAGCCGACCAGTGCGCAAGCCGGAATTGCGGCCAGTATGCCGAGCAGCACAATGACCAGCGGCGGCACGGCCGAGCCCGCCAGCGCGGTGATCACGCTGAACGCCACCATCGCGCCGATCATCACCACTTCGCCATGCGCAAAATTGATGAGCTGGATGATGCCGTAAACCATCGTGTAGCCGAGCGCCACAACCGCGTATACGCAGCCGAGTGTGAGGCCATTGACGAGTTGCTGGAGGAATGTATCCATGTGAACCGATGTTACCGCAGGATCAGGATGACAGCGCGCAAAAAAAACGGCACCACAATGGGTGCCGTTTTTTATTCTTGCTTGTTTACTTCTTTGGTGCTTCTGCGGGCTTTGCTGGCGCGGCGGCTGGTGCTGGCGCCGCTGCGGTGGCGGGTGCAGCAGGCGCAAAAGCCGTAGACACGCCATTCTTCACGAATGACATCGGCGTGAGTTTACCGCCGGCCATTTTGAAGATGGTGATTTCAGCGTCCTTGCGATCACCCTTGGCATCGAATTCCACTTTGCCGGTGGCACCGGTGAAACTCACGTTGAAAATTTCCGGACCAAATTTCGCCGGATCGGCCGAGTTGGCTTTTTTCATCGCTTCAATCATGGCCATGGCACCATCGTAGAAATACGGCGCGTATTGTTTCACTTCGCCGTATTTCGCGTTAAACGCGGTCAGGAATTCCTTGCTGGCGGCTTCCGACGGCAGACCAGCCTGTGAACAAACAAAGCCTTCAGCTGCAGGGCCTGCGAGCTTCGACATCTCGGTCGTACAGGCACCGTCGCCAAATACGAAGACCGCTTTGATACCGAGTTCGCGCGCCTGTTTCAGTAGTGGGCCACCGGTCGCGTCCATACCGCCGTGGAAAATGACATCAGGATTTTTGCCCTTGATCTTGGTGAGAATGGCTTTGAAATCGGTTTCCTTGTCGGTGGTGCGCTCACGGGAGATTGGATTTACCTTGCCAGCCTTGAGGGTTTTTTCGACTTCGTTCGCCAGACCCTCACCATAGGCAGTTTTGTCGTCGATCAGCGCAACTTTTTTGCCTTTCAATTCGTTGGCGATGTAGGTTGCCAGCGCCGGACCCTGCTGGTCGTCGCGACCAACCGTGCGAAATGTGTTTTTGAGTCCGCGCTCGGTCAGCGTCGGATTGGTGGCGGAGCCGGAGATGACTGGAATCCCCGCTTTGCTATAAATCTCTGACGCCGGAATCGTCACGCCTGAATTCAAATGGCCAACGACTGCGACAACTTTGCTATCGACCAGCTTTTGCGCGACCGTCGTGCCGACTTTAGGGTCGGCTTGGTCATCCTCGCTGATGAATTTGATATTCAGCACTTTGCCGTCAATCTTGATTTTTTTCGCGTTGGTTTGATCGACTGCGAGGCGCACACCGTTCTCATCATCCTTACCCAGATGCGCAATCGAGCCCGTCAGCGGGCCGGCGTGGGCGATGGTCACCGTTACGGTCGGCTCTGCGGGTGCGGCGTCAGCCTTGGGCGCAGGTTTTGCCTCTTCTTTGCTGCAGCCAACAAGTCCGGCAGCGAGCATGGCGGCGAACACAAGTTTGTAGGAATTTTTCATCGGAGCAGCTCCAAAAAAGAATGGTTGGAAAAGGGAGAAAAGTTGGGTTGCCACAGAAACGTAACAAGCCATAATTATGCGAACCGATATTGGCGGTTGTCAATGAAAAACGCGGCCAGACGGATACTTTCGGCGACCGGATATTGCGGAACAAGGACGAAAAAAAGCCGACGCAGCGGTCGGCTTTTTGTTCGCGCAGAAGCGTGGCGGATATGGGCTGTGTTACTTGGTTTTCAGCACCGCTTCGACCATCGTCGTCAATTCCGCGTCAGTTGGGGTTGGGTTTGGCGGCATCGGTACCGGCCCCCACACGCCCATGCCGCCTTTGCGGACTTTTTCCGAGAGCTTTTTCACCGCTTCCTTGTCGGTTTTGTATTTCGCTGCGACCGCATTGTAGGCGGGGCCGACCAGTTGCTTGTCGTCCATATGGCAGGCTGTGCAGCCGTATTTCTTGTGCAGTTCGTCGACCGCGAGCGCATTGCCCATGGTGAGGAGGGCGCTGACAGCAAGGGCAGATGCGGTAGTTAGGCGTTTCATGTGTTCTCCAGAAGATTTGATCTTGGCACGGGCATATTCAAACGGGCAACACCACCATTTTAATCGCTTCCTGCAATTTTGCGATATCCGACAGCGGGGCAAGACAGGTAACGCCTTGGCAAACATAGGCGTTGACCTCCGCAGTCGCGGGCCGTTGCAGGGCTTCTGGCAGGTGCTCGGTGGCGTTCGCTGTGGCGAGAACAATGGTCGTCGGTGAGTAATTGCCTGCCAGTGCGGTCTTGAACGGCGGTAGCTTCTCGGCGGGCCCGGCGAGAATCACCAAGCGCGGCGGCAGCAAGTGCTCCTCAAGCGCCATCAACAAGCTGCCGAATCCGGACGGCTGATCCTCCATCTGCTCAAAAAAACACGCGAGCGTTTTTCGCGCCGATTCGGCGTAGCGCGCGTCATTGCTGAGATGGGAAAGCCGCTGCAACGCCAATGCCGCGATGCCGTTGCCCGACGGTGTGGCATTGTCGTGACCGGGCTTGGGTCGCTGAATCAATTGTTCGTGATCGTGACTGGTGAAATAAAACCCGCCGTTGTTGGTGTCTTCAAATTGATCGAGCAATACATCGGCAATTTGAATCGCGAATTGCAGATCGTCGGTTTGGAAATCGGCCTGCAGCATTTCGATCAGCGCCTTCAAAAGGTAAGCGTAATCGTCGAGATAGGCATTCAAATGCGTCTTGCCGTCTTTGTGCGTCGCACGCAGCCGTTGCGCGCTGGCGTCCCACATGGTGTGGCGCACAAAGTCAAGCGCGCGTCGCGCCGATGCGACCCAATCGGCGCGGCCAAATACTGTCCCGGCGTGCGCCATGCCTTCGATCATCAACGCGTTCCAGCTGGTGAGAATTTTTTCATCGCGACCGGGACGGATGCGGGTTTCGCGTGCATTGAATAATTTTGCGTTCGCCGACGCCAGAAGCGTTTCGCATGCGTTGCGCGGCAGCGCCAGGGCCTGCGCGACCTCAGTGAGTGGCATCGCGACGACGAGATTCCAGAAATGCCCTTCAAAATTGGCCGGCTGATCAAGGCCGTAGTGGCGAGCGGTCACACGATATTCGTCAGGTGCCAAAAGACTTTCGACTTGCTGCACTGTCCAGACGTAAAATTTCCCCTCGTGGCCTTCTGAATCGGCATCCAGCGTTGAGAAATAGCCGGAATATTTTTCGTCCCGCATCGGCTGCATTTCGCGCACCACCCACGCAGCCGTCATTGCAGCGCAGCGCTGAAACAAGTTTTTTTGCTCAACGTCTTCGCTCGACAGCCATGCGTCGGCCAACAATCGCAATAGCGGACCGTTGTCGTAAAGCATTTTTTCAAAATGCGGAATCGCCCAGTCGGCATCGACCGAATAACGTGCGAAGCCGCCGCCCAATTGATCGAAAATACCGCCCTTGCACATGTGCTCGAGTGTGAAGCAGGCTACGTGACGTGCTGCCTTCTGGGTTTGAGCGTTACCGGTTTCAGCACTTCTACGCAGACAAAAATCAATCATCTCCGGATGCGGAAATTTTGGTGCCGCACCGAAGCCCCCACGTTTCGCGTCGAACGAGCGCGCCATTTGCTGGTAGCCCGCATTGATTGGCTCTCTCGTAAACTCACCCGTCGCCACATCGGGCGCGACCCGGTTGAGTGCGGCAATCAACTGCTCGTTTTGCGCGCTGATTTCGCTCTGATGGTCGCGAAAATATTGCGACACGCGACCCAGCAAATCGCCGAAGCCCGGCAAACCGTAGCGCGGCGTTTTCGGAAAATAAGTGCCACCAAAAAACGGTTTGGTTTCCGGCGTGAGGAACATGGTCAGCGGCCAGCCACCGGAGCGTTGCGTCAGCATCGCATGCGCGGTCTGATAAATCTGGTCAATATCGGGCCGCTCTTCGCGATCCACTTTGATGTTGATAAATTTTTCGTTCATGATTGCCGCGATGCTGTCATCTTCAAACGACTCGTGCGCCATCACGTGACACCAGTGACACGCCGAATAGCCGACCGAGAGCAGGATCGGCTTACCGGTGTCACGGGACATTTGCAGCGCCTCTGGCCCCCATTCCTGCCAATGAACGGGATTGTCGGCATGCTGTTGCAGGTACGGTGACGTACTTTGTGCTAATTTGTTGGTCATGTTCTTTCGCTTCCGGAGTTTGCTATGTGGCTCGCCGCTATTTTTGTGATTATTTTTTTGCTGAAAATTCTCGATATCCCGCCGGTCGGCAATTGGAGCTGGCTGTGGGTGATGACGCCGTTTGGATTACTCATGCTGTGGTGGAACGTGATTACGCCGATGATCGGCTGGGACAAGAAAATGGCCGAGAAAAAAATGGCGGCCGACATGAAAGAAGCGGAAGAAACCAAAAA
>JANMPY010000242.1:0-5464 GCA_031370095.1 Betaproteobacteria bacterium | reverse complement strand
GACGATCATTCGCTCTGCCGTAAAGCGCATCGTGCCCTGGGTCAAGATGACATTACCTTCCAGCGTGCGGACGCGCTTGTTCTGGTCAAGCGTGGCTACGTCAAATTCGATGTTGATCAGCTTCGTGCGGTCTGCCTGTTCGGCGCGCATGACCAAGGGCGAAAAGCCAACGGCAACCATTATCAGTGCGACAAAGCGCCGTATTTTCTTGATGTCCATACTCATGGTGAAGTCCTTTGAGTTTGTTGATAAGTGGCTCGCCCTTTTTCAAGCACGACGCGCCTCGTCAAACTATTCAGCTCCATCTTGCCCGCCGTAATCTCCCCGGTTGGGCTTTCAAGCTTTACACCTTCAGTCGCCCGCGCAAGATTTTTATCGGGGAAAATATTCAGCGTTGGCGTGGATAATTTTAGTGGTTGGTACTTTTCTGTTTGCTCAGAGGTCACCACCACGCCTCCCTCCATAATAACCTCATCCGCGCCAGCGACCAGCCGGCCGCGCGGCGCACGCGCGACGATGGGCGGTTTGTCAGGGGTAAGCGCGGTAAATACCACCGTCTCCAGCATTGAAGAATCGTCATCCGGGAAATGCGACATCGTGGTCGCCTTCACTGTGTATTGCACCTCACCTGTGACGCCGAGCGCCTTCGCCGTGAAATTCTCGACGATGAGATCGGGATCGTGCCGGGTATCGCCATCTGCGCGCGCGTTGGGCACTTGAACAAATTGATTGAGCCAAAACGTCAATGCGACGAGTGCAATCAACACGGCGATTGGCAGCAGGGGGAGGGAACGGGTGCTCACAATTATTTGATGTCGTCGTAATCAGCTATGCAGCACATAAAGCCGAAACACTAGAGCTGGCGCGGATGCTGGCGGCATTATTGCCTGAAAGCCCCGCCAGTGCTGGTGTTTATATATGGTGAAATTATCAAACAATTTACTTCACCATAAAGATGATAGCGCCAATCATGTGGAGCAGCGCAGTCGTGCGCCTCCATTAACGCTACATGCGGAGATGCTGTATGAACAGAATTATTTTACTGCCGCTGCGGCACCTGGCGGGCCAAGTGCTGCCAGTACGATCGCTGGCGTTAACACTTCGGGCAGCAGTTTTGGCTCGCCGTTCGCAGGATAAAAAACATACAGCGGCACACCATTGCGGCCAAACTCCGCGAGTGCCTCGGTGATGGCGGGGTCTTTCACGGTCCAGTCCGCGCGCATGCGAACGATGTTGAGATCATCGAACCGTCTTAGCACGTCCGTCTGGTTTAACGCGATGCGTTTGTTCACCTGACAGGTGATGCACCAGGTCGCGGTGAAGTCGATAAACACCGCGCGACCCTGGCCGCGAAGCTCGGCCACTTTTTGTTTGGAGAACGGAATCCATGCCTCTGCGGCGCTCGCCGAGCTTCCGCTACTCGCAACGCGATCAGGTGCTGCGGCGGGCCACGCGATTGCAGCACCAATCAGCAGCAACGCAATCGCCGCCACCAGCGCGCGAACCGGGCGGTCAACCTGCCAGCGGCCATAGAGCCACGCGCCAAGCGCGACGATGACCATGCCAAATAAAAGCATGGCCACGCCGTCGTTACCTTGCTGTGAGCCCAGCACCCACGCGAGCCACGCAACGGTTGCAAACAGCGGGAACGCCATGAATTGTTTGAACGTGTCCATCCATGTGCCGGGCTTCGGCAAGTATCGAAGCCACGCGGGAAATATCGACAACAGCAAGATCGGCGTTGCCATGCCGAGCGCCACTGCGGTAAAGACCAGCAGGGAGACATGTGCGGGTTGGGCAAGCGTAAAACCCAGAGCCGCACCCATGAATGGCGCGGTGCAGGGAGTGGCGATGATGGTCGCCAGCACGCCGGACAAAAATGCGTCGAGCAGATTGCTGCGGTTGTGTTGCGACTGAATGTTGCCGGCAGCCGTCTGCAAGCGCATGCCAAATTCAAACACGCCGCTTAAATTCAGCGCCATCAGCAAAAATAATATCGCCAGTAGCGTGACGAACACGGGCGACTGCAACTGAAAACCCCAACCGATAGACTCGCCGGCCGCGCGCAACACAATCAGTAACCCGGCCAGAATCCAGAACGAAATGACCACGCCGCCAAGAAATGCCAAGCCCTGCTGCCGCAGACGTTTTTGCTCGCCCTCTGCATGCTGCACGAAGCTCATCACCTTGATACCCAAGACGGGGAATACGCACGGCATGAGATTCAAGATGAGACCACCGATGAAGGCGAAAAGTAGCGCAAGGCCAAGCCCAAGATCGTCAGCTTGAGTAAGATTTTTTACGACTGGTTTTGCATTTCCTTTTATTGGGACAACGTCGGCAAGCGTAGTCGCTGTTTTCGCGTACGTCACCGGTGCCGCCAATGCGACTGCTTTTCCTGCATGCGCCTTGCCCCAACCCTGATTGCTGACCAGCACACCGTCGAGTGTCGTGAGAGAAGCGTTGACCGGCTCTGCGAGCGGGATCGTCAGACGCAGGCCGTCGGTGGTTTTACTTAAAATCTGCTTACCCGCATTCGCAATGATTTCATCTTTCAACGGATAAAAAGACAAATCCGTTGCCGAAATAATCTCGCCCGCTGGTGGCGTGAGCAGGAGGATGGCCTGATTGTTTTCAATCTTGACTTGCGTAGTCCAGCCGCTCAACGTGCCCGGAAGTGTCGCGCGCGCGTCCGTGAAGGCCTGCACCCAGCGCGCGTCCGGCAAAGGTTGCGAGCCCACCACCGGCAGCGAAATCGCCAAGTCAGCGCTCTCTGGGATGCAGACGTCACTGCATACCAGCCACTCGGCTTTCGCATTAAGCGTGACGGTTTGCCATGATTTCAACGCCAACGGCGTTTGCAGTGTCACCAGATGCAACACCTCGCCGTCATAGCCAAAATTCATCAGCGGCCCCAGCGGCAATTTTTTCGGGTGCGGCCATTCAATCGGGCCCGCCGTCATGCCGCTTGGCAAAGACCAGGTTATTTTCGTCGGCAAACCCGAGTCGCCAGGATTTCGCCAATAGGTATGCCAGTGATCGATGATCTTTAAGCGCAACGCGACCTCAATCGCTCTCCCCGGCTGGACGGCGGCATGGCGCGAAATGATTTCTGCCTCGACGTGCGGCGTCTTCACGGAGGCGGCGAATAAATTGGTCGTGCTGGAGGCTAAAAAGGCTAAAAAACAGCAAGCTGCGAGGAATAAATTTCGGGAGCGCATGCGTTGGCCGGAATTGAGTTTGACGAGAGGGTTAGAGCAACACATTAGCATGCGTATTTGAGCGTCAACCACGCTTGGCGTTCCAGCAAAAGTCCGAAACGAAGGCTGCAGCGCATTCCTGGCGACATTCAGGAATACACGAAACGCTTAAAGTCAACCGCCTACTGGCCGTTAAGCGTGGTGCCCACAGTCGGATTCGAACTGACGACCTACCGCTTACAAGGCGGTTGCTCTACCCCTGAGCTATGCGGGCACATTTTTAATCAACGAAAGCGGCAATGCGCCAAGGTGGTGCTGTTGAGAGGAATCGAACCTCCGACCTACTGATTACGAATCAGTTGCTCTACCAACTGAGCTACAACAGCACAAATTCACGAACCCAAAATTATAGCGCAGCTACGCAGACTAGCCAAGTACGGGATGCGAGCCAATCGTCTTCATCGCAACGAAACGACATATCAATAATTGTGAACTAACGCACAAAATTACACGCGCAGCTCGTTGTTCCGATAAGATTTTCTCCGCTGGTGCCTGGTTTCATGCCGCTCGTCAACGCGTGTTGGCCTTGATCGACATCTGCAATATTATTCACTCGCCCGATTCGGGGAAAGGTTTAGCGATGGACACTTTGAATAGTCAAATGAACAAATTGCGTGGGTTTACGCTGATCGAGTTGATGATCGTGGTGGCGATCGTGGGCATTATTGCCGCCGTTGCGGTGCCGAACTACATCGACTACGTCAGGCGCGGCCATGTCGCAGACATGACAAGCGCATTGAGTGACGCAAAACTCAAAGTGGAACAACGCTATGCGGATAGCCGCACGTATGACAACGCTTTTTGCAGCAACCCGGAAGTAATTATTAATGAAACTGACAACCACAAGGTAACGTGCGTTACCGCCGGCGGCACCAACCAGACATTTATTATCACCGGTGTCGGCAAGGCTTCAATCGCAGGCTTCACATACACCATCAACCAACTCGGCGCCAAAGGCAGTACGCTTGGGTCGCCGTGGGGCGGCGCAGTCGTCGCTGGTCGTTGGGTGATGAAAAAGGGTGGGTAGCGTGCGCTGTAAAACATTCACTCGTCCCGCCGAAATGCCCTCAACAGGCAAAAAGTTTTCGCAACTAGGTTTTACTTTGCTTGAGCTGATGATCTCGATCGCAATCCTCGCGATTTTTCTCGGTATCGGTATTCCCGCCATCGGCGAATGGATACAAAATCGCCAGGTCAATGTGCTTGCGGAATCGATCGCCAATGGCCTTCGGCAAGCACAGTCGGAAGCGGTGCAACGTAATGTTCAAGTCGAGATGGTTCTCGTTACATCTGACGCGACGGCGCCGGCGAACCCATCAACAGCGACACTCGCCGCAGGCGGTCTGGCACAAACCGACACGTCACCTAACTGGATGGTGAGAGTCACGGGTGATGCAACCGCCGCAGGTTTTCTGCAGGGCAAGATGGCGCGGGACGGCTCTGAAAATGCCCGCTTTACCGGCCCTGCCGGCGTACGTTTTTCCCCGCTTGGGCGAGTCATCGCCAGCATTGCCGCCGATGGAACCACTGCCGCGCCGACGGGTAATTTGGTATTTCAAGTCGTCAATCCTTTGGTGCGATCCAGCCTTGGCACCTTACGCAATGTTTCTGTCAGCACCGGTGGTGCCGTTCGTATTTGTGATCCGCGTGCCGTTGCACCCGATTCACGCGCTTGTTGACCACCGTCGAGCGGCCACATCTTGAAAGTCTGCAAAATGAAAACATTACAAAAAAACCAGAACGGTGTCGTGATCCTCGAAGTACTCGTATCCATCGTGATTTTCGCCGTGGGTGTGCTGGGTATTGTTGGACTGCAAGCAGTGACCGCGAAGGCCGGTACCGACGCCCGGTTTCGCACTGAAGCGGCGGCACTTGCCGATGAATTGGTGGCGCGAGCGCAGATCTGGAGTGTCCCGGCAACGCTTGCAACGAATTTTCAGAACGGAGGAAGCGAGTACGCCGCCTGGTTCAATAACCGATTGTCGCGTGTGGGGTCAGGGCTGCCGGCAGCAGCGGCTACGGTCACATTTCCCGCCACTTTCACCGGTTCTAACGCGGGCGTGTTGATGACAGTGCAAATTTCCTGGCAGGCACCTGGTAGCGAATTTGCCGCAAGCCATACAACGGTCGCGTCGCTGCCTGGCGGCTCTTAACGGAATATGCAGATGAATATTTCCCTACAAAGCGAGGTTCATGTGCGTGAT
>JANMPY010000174.1:0-2903 GCA_031370095.1 Betaproteobacteria bacterium | reverse complement strand
CGTTAAAGCGGGCTCCACCAATTCGCGCTTCTATGAAATCAAGCAGATTCTGCGCGACGCCAAGTTGCACACCGTTTGCGAAGAAGCATCCTGCCCCAATATCGGCGAATGCTTCGGCAAAGGCACGGCGACCTTCATGATCATGGGCGACCTCTGCACGCGCCGCTGCCCGTTCTGCGATGTCGGCCACGGCCGGCCCCTGCCACTCGATGTCGATGAGCCACGCCACTTGGCCGAAACCATCGCGAAGCTGAAACTGAAATACGTCGTCATCACCAGCGTCGACCGCGACGATTTACGCGACGGGGGTGCCGAACATTTTGTGAACTGCATTCGCGAGACACGCGCATTGTCGCCGCACACCCAGATCGAAATCCTCACGCCCGATTTTCGTGGCCGGCTGGATCGCGCGTTAGGCATTTTGCGCGCCGCACCGCCGGATGTGATGAACCACAATCTCGAAACCGTGCCACGCCTCTACCTGCAAGCGCGTCCCGGCTCTGACTATGCGCATTCGTTGAAGCTACTCAAAGATTTCAAAACCGAACATCCCAACACGCCAACGAAAAGCGGCTTGATGGTCGGGCTAGGCGAAACGAACGATGAGATTCTCGAGGTGATGAAAGATTTGCGCACGCACGATGTCGATATGCTCACCGTGGGGCAATATCTGCAGCCGTCTGGACATCATTTACCCGTGCTACGCTACGTGACGCCGGATGAATTTGATAGGTTCGCGCGCGAGGCAAAGATGATGGGATTCATGCATGCGGCTTGCGGGCCGATGGTGAGGTCTTCGTATCATGCAGATCAGATGGCACATGAGGCGGGGATTGCATAACGCGATCTGAGTCGTGGGTAGCTTCTTGATAAACCTGAATTCTTGTCCTCACGCGAATGGCGGAAACCTAAATCCCCACCCGCAACGCCCGCGCCTGCAACGCCTCACTCAACCGCGCCTGCGTCACCAGCCGGGACATCTGCGAGTAGCTGCGCGCGAGTGATTGCAGCAAATTGCGCTGGATGGCGTGTTGGGTTTTCACTTCGGCGCCCGACGTGCCTTTGTACAACTGCATGAGTGCGGCGGCGGGAAATTCGAGCAGCAATGTTTGTTCCCGCGCCCGCGCGTTGGTGTTGTGCGGTGAGCTGCCGATGATGCCCATGTAGCCGACCAGCGAGCCGGGCCCAAGCACGGCCAGGCGGCGTACGCAGCCCTGAAAATAAATGTTGGCCTCGACCGCACCGCGCACCACCAGATAGCACGCGTTCGCGGGTTGGCCTGCGGCCAGAAGCCACTGTCCGCGTGGCACGGTCAATATTTTTGCCGAGGCCGTCACGCCGTCGATTTCTTCTTCGGTGAAGTGCGCGAAAAATGGCAGGATGGAAAGAAAACCACGGTGATTGAATCCGCTGCTGCTTTGCCGCTGGATTGTTGCCAGCGGGTCGCTCGCGGGCGCGGGTTCGGTGATTTTTTTATCTTCAGGCGCGACGTGTTTTTGCAGGTCGCCATTTAACGTCGCCAATCGCGCGACCAGTCCTGCAGTGATGGTGCGCTGGATCGCCAGCGCGGTCGGATTTCTGCCCGCGATCAACGCACGGAATAAATTACGCTCGATGAACCAGCCGTCAACATCGCTCACCGCAAACACGCTGGCGACGGACGTGCCGTTGTCGAGCAGCGACATCTCGCCGAACATGCTGCCGTCGGCCAATTCCACGACGGTCTTTTCGCCACCACCAGGCAAGGTGACGCGCGCTTCAATGCGGCCGGTGCGGATCACATAGGCACCACGCGATGGCTCGCCGTGCCGCACCATGCGGCTGCCCGCCCCGAACGACACGGGCTGGGCCATCGCCAGCAATTGCGCGGCTTCTGACTTATCGAGCCCGCAACAAATACCGGTGGCGCAAAAAGCGTCGAGGCCAGCGGCAGCGTAATCGTCGAGAGAGTTGCTTACGTTCATCGCAGAATGGCAGAATGCATATGCGTAGAAGTTTACACGGGCATTGAACCTGGTGTAGTGCTTCGCAATTAGCGGCACATAAAACCGCGTCTTTTTCCGCCTAGCCGCGTTGCTTGTCGTTGCCATAGCCACAGCGGAGCCTGCCCCGGCAGGCTGTAAGCCGGGGTCGCCTCCTCGCCGCCTTGCCAGACGAAAAAATCCATCGGTTTTATTTGTGCCGCTAGTTGCGAAGCACTACACTTGCTTTTCTAATTTTTCCAGAAACAAACCATGTGCCGCGCCCTTCTCTATTTAGGCCAGCCTGTGCTGCTGGATCACTTGCTCTACCAGCCCGATTCCGCGCTGGTGCGGCAAAGCTACATGCCGAAGATGCTGCATCTGCTCAATCTTGCCGGCTTTGGCCTGCGCGCATGGGACCCTGGCTCGCATTCGCCGGAGGCACCGTTCATCTACGGCTCGCCTTCGCTGCCGGTGTTTGATCGCAATCTGAAAAACATCGCCGAGAAAGTGCGCGCCTCCTGCATTCTCGGCCATGTGCGTGGCGTGGCTTACAGCACGACAGTGGATATTTCTTTGCAGAACGTTCATCCGTTTCAGTTTCCCGGCGTGCCACTGGCGTTGGCGCACAACGGTGACCTCACGCGCATGTCGGAGATGAAACACTTTCTGGCCCCGCATGTGGTGCCTAAATTTCTCACCGAAATTCGCGGCACGACCGATAGTGAATGGATCTATGCGCTGATTGTTTCGGCCTTGCCTGATCCGACTCGGCACGCGACGCGCGAGGAATTATTGGGCGCAATCGAGACGGCGCTTGCCATCATTCGCGACGCGCGTGCGCAGCTCGGCATCGCACATTCGTCATCCGTAAATCTTTTCATCGCTGACGGCACCCAGCTCGCTGCGGTACGTTACTGTTTTGATTTCGGCTGCTACGCG
>JANMPY010000155.1:0-3489 GCA_031370095.1 Betaproteobacteria bacterium | reverse complement strand
GTAGTGACTTTCAAGGTATTCCTCTCGATGCCCTTGATACAGAGTATTCCAAGTCACAATGGCTGTTTTTCCATACGAAAGAATTACATCATGCGTAGCTGGAAACCGCGTAAATGAGTGCGCTTTTGTACCTGCGCGCTGCCAAATAATTTCGTTCCTGAAACCATCCTTACCAAACACACCATCCAACACAATCTTCAAATAATGACTCGCCGTCGGATCGCAGTGCAGATACAAACTGCCCGTCGGCTTCAACACCCGATGCATTTCCAGCAGGCGATTGGCCATCATCGTGAGGTAGGCCATCATGTCGTTCTCACCGAGGAAGGCGCGCAGCGCTTCCATCATCTGCGAGACCTCGGTGTTGTTGCATTTCATCAGTTCGCGAAACTCATCCTGCGCCTGTCCGCCCCAGTGCCAGGTATCTTCAAACGCGGTGATCTGCGCATCGGACTCGTGACCCTTCGGCGTTTTGAACAGCAGGTTGTAATCGCGTTTGGAATTGAACGGCGGATCGAGGTAAATGAGATCGACCGATTCGTCCGCGATGTGCTCGCGCAGAATTTGCAGGTTGTCGCCGTAGTAAAGTTTTTTCATCGTCTGCGCATTTTAGTCGCCAGCTTTTTCACCGGTTTGGCAAAGTATTGCACACCGGGCAAGCCTTCGAAATATCAGCGAGCGAGCGCGCCACCCTACTCCTCCTGCATCATCTTCCAATACTGGTATTTCAGCGTCGCAAAACACCCGACGATCATCGCGGCCAGCGCAAAAAACGCACCCACCGCCAGCGTCGACAAGCCACTCACGCCCTGGCCAATCGTGCAGCCCATCGCGGTGACGCCACCTGCGCCCATCAGCACCGCGCCGATGATGTGGTTGCGCGTGTCCTCGATATTGGCGAAGCCTTCCCAACGGAATTTTTTGCTGAGCAGTGAATACGCGAACGATCCCAAAATCATGCCGAGCGTGGTGGCGATGCCGAAGGTGACGACGAGTGATTTATCGCTCCACAGCATCAATAATTCCAGGCTGTATCCGTAGGGAGCGACGAAAGTGAGTGATTCCGCGCCACGGCTATTGGTGCCGAAGAACATCATCTCCAGCGTGTCGGCGTTTTCACCAAACCCCAAATGCGCGGTGATGAACCAGCCCGCAACCACGGCGAGGCCGTAGCCCAAGCCACCGAGCCACGCGTCGACACTGGAACGGAAGTCGCGGCCCATCATGACGAACGCCAACATCGGTGCTGCAATAAGGCACGCCAAAATAATCTGCGCGGTTTTTTTGGTGATGTTAAAGATCGGTGCCACCAGCGCGCCAAGCTCCTGCGTGGCGACGCCGTGTTGCGACACATCAATCGCGACCGCATCCACATAGTTGACCCGCCACACGCCAAACAAGCCTTTCATCGTCATGTACGCCGCGATACCAAGAAACGCGAACACAACAACCGATTTCAGATTGCCACCGCCGATGCGCACCAGCGTGCGACTGCCGCAGCCGCTGGCCAGCGTCATGCCGATACCGAACATCAATCCGCCGCCCACATACGAGAGCCAGGTAATGTTTGGGCGCGTGTAGAAAGCCTTGGACAGATCGATCAGCCCAGCCGCGTAAAGTCCCTGCGCACCGAGAATCGCAATCGCCATCGCCAGCACCCACATGCGCATGCGCGTGAAGTCGCTCATGTTGACGATGTCCGATACCGCGCCCAGTGTGCAGAACTGGGTGCGTGCCGAGATCGCGCCAAGAATAAAGGCGACGATGAAGCCGAGCCAGACGACGGTTGCGGCGAGATTGGGGGCGTTATTCATTGGGTGGAAGAGTGGAGTGAAATGGGTGTTGATGCATTCTTTGGGCGTTCGGTTTCTCAGTCATCCCCCTCTCCCACAAGGGGCGAGGGAAGAAGTAGCTCCCTCTCCCTTGAGGGGAGAGGGCTGGGGGAGAGGGTGATCGTTGCGCAATTACCGCACGCATTATCAGGTCAATAATATTCGATCAGGCTCAACAACAACGCAACGCGTCAAGCGTAACGCGTCGGATCGACAACGCCCGCCGCAACAAACCCCTCTTTTCGCAACCGGCAAGAATCACAAACACCACACGCCTCACCATCAACATCGGCCTGATAGCAGGAGACCGTCAACCCATAATCTACGCCCAATCGCGTACCTTCGCGAACGATGTCCGCTTTGCTCATGTGGATAATCGGCGTATGAATCACCAGTTGCCCACCCTCGACACCTGCCCTAGTGGCAAGACGTGCCATCGTTTGGTAGGCGGCGATGTAATCGGGTCGACAATCCGGATAGCCGGAATAATCGACTGCGTTCATGCCGGCAAAAATATTCGGTGCGTTTAATGTTTCGGCCCACGCGAGTGCCAGCGACAAAAAAATCGTGTTGCGCGCGGGCACGTAGGTAATGGGAATAACGCTTGTTGACGTGCTTGGTGCTGCAGACGCGACAGGCACGGCGATATTCTTGTCCGTCAACGCCGAGCCGCCCCAGCCGGTGAGATCAAGCTTGATGACGCGATGCTCTTTCGCGCCGAGCGCGGTGGCAACGCGTGCTGCCGCCTGCAATTCCGAGCGATGACGCTGGCCGTAGTCGAACGATAGCGCGTAAGTCTCGAAATGTTGCTCGTGTGCCATCGCGAGCACGGTGGCGGAATCGAGCCCACCGGAAAGTAGCACGACAGCGCGTTGCGGTGCAGCTTGTGGTGCGCGTTTTGGTAATTTCATAGGACGCTCATACGCCACGCTTCTCGCCCCAAATGATTTTGTGCAATTGCACCTGCATGCGCACGTTCAATCCATCGCGCAGGATCCATGCGGCGAGTTGTTCATAACTGACTTCATTGAAGGCGGGCGACAACAATACCGGCGCGAGATCAGTTAATTTTTTTTCCTCGATGAGCAGCGCGGCCCAGTGGTAGTCGGCCTCAGAGGTAATGACGAATTTGATCTCATCATGGCGTGTCAGGTGCGGCAAATTTTCCCAGCGGTTTTTATCGACTTCGCCCGACCCCGGCGTTTTTATATCGACGATGCGCGACACCCGGGGGTCAACGTCAACAATATTGATCGCGCCACTGGTCTCGAGCGAGACCGAGTAGCCCAGGTCGCATAATTTTTTAAGCAAGCTGAGGCAATTTTTCTGCGCGAGCGGCTCGCCACCGGTGACGCAAACATAGTTGGTTTTATGCTGCGCGACTTCTCCGATGACGTCGTCGATCAGTCGCGTTTTGCCGTCGTGAAAAGCGTAAGCGGTATCGCAATATCCGCAGCGCAACGGGCAACCGGTCAAGCGCACAAACACCGTGGGCAGCCCGACGCGGCTGGATTCGCCTTGCAGGGAAAAAAATATTTCGTTGATGCGCAGCGTGTTTGCGCGCGCGTTTACGTTAGCGGGAGCGGCTTTCTTCCCTTCGGCTTTGCCAATATTGGCAGCAGGAATCCTGGTGAGCGAGGTCATGGTGTGCTGTGTG
>JANMPY010000139.1:0-3101 GCA_031370095.1 Betaproteobacteria bacterium | reverse complement strand
AACGCCTGGTGTGACCGCGTACCGATTGTGATGTTTGCTGGTAACGGCATCGACGCCGACAAGCGCCGTCCCGGCACCGAATGGTCACATTCGGTGCAGGACGCTGGTGCACTGGTACGCGATTTCGTCAAATGGGACGATATGCCCGGCTCGCTGCAGCATTTCGCCGAGTCGACGGTACGTGCCTACAAGCTCGCCACCACCTCGCCGATGGAGCCGACGTTGATCGTTGCCGATATTGATTTGCAGGAAGATCACATCGAAGACGAAGCCGCATTGCGCATTCCAAAGCTGGTGCCTGCCATCCCCGCACAAGGTGACGCAGGCGCGTTGGCGGAAGCGGCCAAATTGCTGGTCAACGCGAAGTCGCCAGTGATATTGGCTGATCGCGCGGCACGCACGCAGGAAGGCGTCAAGCGGCTGGTCGCGCTGGCTGAATCGTTGAACGTGCCGGTGGTCGATCTCGGTGGACGGATGAATTTCCCCAGCCGTCATTACCTCTGTCACAGCGATGCGCGCCGCACGCTGGTGCGTGAGGCCGATGTGGTGCTGATGCTCGAGGTCTATGACCCGTGGGGCCAGTTCAACACCATGTCCGACCCGCACAAGGAATATCGCCGCATCTCAAGGGTGGATGTGAAAATCATCAGCATTTCGATGAGTGACGTTTACATCCGTTCCAACTATCAGGATTTCCAGCGCTTCATGCCGGTGGATTTGCCGATTGTGGGCGACGTCGAGGCGACGCTTCCCGTTTTGACCGAAGCGGTAAAACGCGCCACCACGCCGGACCGCAAACTGGCGATTGAGGCGCGTGCGCCGAAGCTGCGCGGGGCGCAACTGAAGTTAATCGACAAGGCAAAGGATGACGCTGCCATCGGCTGGGAATTGAGCCCGATCACGACGGCACGGATGGCGATGGAAACCTGGCACGCGATCAAGGATGAGCCTTGGTCGCTGGCGGTGAGTGATCGTATTTCCTGGGCGCGGCGCCTTTGGCCAACCACTGATTATTACCAAATGCTGGGCGGCTCCGGCGGGCAGGGCGTGGGTTACGGCGCGCCGGCAGCAGTGGGTGCCGCGCTGGCCAATCGCGATCGCGGTCGCTTCACGGTGACCTTCCAGCCCGATGGTGATTTGATGTACGCACCGGGCGTGTTGTGGACCGCCGCGCATCACAAGATCCCGCTGCTGATGGTGATGCACAACAACCGCGCCTACCATCAGGAATTGATGCATCTGCAGCGCATGGCCGCATTGCATGATCGTCGTCCCGATCAGGCCGATATCGGCAATGTCATCAACAATCCGAATATCGATTACGCCAAACTGGCGCAAGCACACGGCGTATGGGGCGAAGGCCCGATTACCGATCCGGCAAAATTGGGCGCGGCGTTGAAGCGCGCGGTGGCAGTCGTGAAGAGCGGTGCGCCAGCGCTGCTGGATGTGGTTTGTCAGGCGCGGTAGGCGGAGCAAGGGTGGGTTGAACGCTTAGTGCTTCACTTTACATGCGACCGAATCGAGGATGCTGCGAAGTCGGGTAGCTGCGTCGCAATACTAGGGGCTTGTTGAAATTCGATATGCCGTCCAAACGGCACGCTGGTTTCAAAGCCGCGCGATCGGCGTGCGTCTACTCCTTCCTCCGTAATCGCGGGGGAAGGTTGGGATGGTGGACTGCCAGCAATACAGCGCCGCACTCGACATGTGCATCGACCCCATCCCAACCTTCCCCTGTAGCCAGGGGAAGGAGTGCTTGTGCGATGATTGCGCTTCTCTGGTTATCGCATCGAATTTCAACAAACCCCTAGAGCGTCAGTTTCGTTTTTTCGGCCGGCGCATCGCACTGCACATCGGCGCCTAGACGAACGAGCGCTTCGCGCATTTCTGTCAGTTTGAGATCGATGTCGTCGTCGCACTGATCCGGGTCGTGGTGGAAAAGGTGCAAGCGTTTGACCTCGGCCCGGGCGGCGAGGTCGGCTACTTCGCTGACACAGGAATGACCCCAGTCCACCTTGGACGGGTATTCGTGATCCCGATAGGTCGTGTCGGTGATCAGCAGGTCGGCGCCGCGGACGAAATTGGCCAGCCGCTCGACATAGGCCAGATCGTAGCGCGGGTCGGACTTCAGGTATAGCTCGTTGTCGGTGATGTAGCAGACCGTTCTGCCATAAGCGGTCAGCTTGTAACCGAGGCAATAACCCGGGTGCTTCAGCAGGATGGTTTCGACGCGCACCGGGCCGAATACAATCGCTTCCTCACGGAGGTCGTGGAACAGCAGCCGTGCGCCGAATTCGCGGATGGTCACCGGAAAATAGACGCTCTCCATTTGCGCGGCTACCGCGCGCTCGATGGTCAGGTCACCCTGATAGGGGCCGTACAGTTCGATCTGATTGCCACGCACGTACAACGGCCCGAAGAACGGGATGGTGTTGATGTGATCCCAATGCGTGTGGGAAATGAAAATCCGTGCCGACAGGCGTTGCACTTTTGCCGCGGCGATGCTGTCCGAAAGCTGCTTGATACCGGAGCCGCAGTCGAAGATGAAGAGCGGCTCGCCGCTGACCTCGACGCTCACACAGGAAGTGTTGCCGCCATAGCGCAGCGCGCCCGCGCCACACACCGGCAGTGTCCCGTGCACACCCCAGTAGCTCACCGTTACGCTTTCGGACAGGATTTCGTTGATCTGCTGCATCAGCAATTCGCGTCTGATCGGCTTGACGATATAGCCGTCTGCGCCGAGTTCTTTGGCGCGGCGGCGATCAAAGTCGTAGGATTTGGACGAGCAAATGATGATCTTGATCGAGGCGAGATCCGGCCTCTTGCGCAACTCACGGCAAAGCTCAAAGCCGTCCATGTCCGGCATGATGACGTCGCTGATCACGCAGTCAGGACGCTCAAGCGGAATTTCTCGTAGCGCGCGCAGGCTCGAATCGAATGACCTGACTGTGTGACCGGCCTCTTCCAGTACGAGCGTGATCAGCCTGAGCATGAATTCGTCGTCATCTACGATCACAAACTTCATGGCGATATTCTCTGGGTTATTTTGCCATCCTGACCGGATCGAACCGGTTCTGCTTCGCGGGCAGCATACGACATTACAT
>JANMPY010000102.1:0-1909 GCA_031370095.1 Betaproteobacteria bacterium | reverse complement strand
CGAAATTGTATGAGCTGGAAATTCGCAAGCGCCAAGCTGATCAGCAAAAGCTGGAAGATTCCAAAACAGATATCGGCTGGGGGCACCAGATTCGTTCATACGTGCTGGATAATTCGCGCATCAAGGATTTGCGTACCAACGTTGAAGTTGGAAATACCAAGTCTGTACTCGATGTAGATTTAGATGTGTTCATTGAAGCTAGTTTGAAACTGGGCGTTTAGCATCACAAATTTATTGCGAGTCGAAACATCATGTACGAACACAACCAAACACCAGCGCCACACGAAAAATACGTGATGGCCTAGCGCCGCGAAAAGCTGAAAGCGTTGCGCGAGGCCAGCTCTGACGGCATCGCCTTTCCGAACGATTTCCACCCCGAAAATGTAGCTGCGGATTTGCACGCAGTGTACGGCGCGAAAACTAAAGAAGAACTCGAAGCGACCGCGCCCGTCAACATCGTCATTGCCGGTCGCATCATGCTGAAACGCGTGATGGGCAAGGCGAGTTTCGCGACCATTCAGGATGCATCAGGACGCATACAGCTCTATGTCACGGTGGATGCGATAGGCGCTGCCGCGATGGATGCGTTCAAACATTATGATCTGGGCGATATTGTCGGCGCGACAGGCACGCTATTCAAAACCAAAATGGGCGAGTTGTCCGTTCATGTCACGTCGGTGCGCATGATCACCAAGTCGATCCGTCCGTTGCCTGAAAAATTTCACGGACTCACCGATACCGAGCAGCGTTATCGCATGCGGTATGTCGATTTGATTGTGAATCCTCAAGTGCGCGATACCTTTATTGCGCGCTCAAAAATTGTCCAGACGATGCGTGAATTCATGGTGCGCAACGGCTATCTCGAAGTCGAGACACCGATGATGCATCCGATCCCGGGCGGCGCTGCCGCGCGGCCTTTCAAGACGCATCACAATGCGCTCGATATGGAGCTCTACCTGCGGATCGCGCCTGAGCTTTATCTGAAACGTCTCGTGGTTGGTGGTTTCGAGCGCGTGTTTGAGATCAATCGCAACTTTCGCAATGAAGGCATCTCGGTTCGCCATAATCCAGAATTCACGATGATGGAGTTCTACATTGCGTGGCGCGATTATTTGCACCTGATGCAATTTACCGAGGACATGTTTCGCGATATCGCCACCAGCGTAGTCGGTAAAACGCTGGTGCCGTATCAAGGGGTTGAACTTGATTTCGGTAAACCATTTGATCGCCTGACGATGGTGGATGCCGTCAAAAAATATGCGCCGGATCTGGCGAACGAAAATTTCAATGACGCGAAAAATCTGCTGCGCTTGATCCGCGCCAACGGTGAGAACGCCAAAGAGACTGACACGATCGGCACCTTGCAACTGAAGTTGTTTGAAGCGGCGGCGGAGTCGAAATTGATTCAGCCGACATTCATCGTGTCCTACCCCGCCGAGACCTCGCCGCTGTCACGTCGCAATGACAAAAATCCGGCGGTATGTGACCGCTTTGAATTGTTCATCGCCGGTCGCGAGATTGCCAATGGCTTTTCGGAATTAAACGACCCGGAAGATCAAGCCGAACGCTTTCTGGAGCAGGTTCGCCAAAAAGACGCGGGCGACGCCGAGGCGATGCACTACGACGCCGACTACGTTCGCGCGCTCGAGTACGGCCTGCCCCCGACGGCCGGCGAAGGCATCGGCATCGACCGACTGGTCATGCTGCTCACAGACAGCGCCTCGATCCGCGAAGTCATCCTGTTTCCGCAAATGCGCGCGCAAGACATGTAAACGCTTATGTCACATTCCGCGTTATTATGCTCACGTGACTTTGAAACTCGAAAAGGAAACCCCATGAAACTCGATAAATCTATTCTGGCTGCCTCGGTTCTCGTCCTATCATTTGCCGCGACCGGCGCTTACGCAAA
>JANMPY010000212.1:0-2920 GCA_031370095.1 Betaproteobacteria bacterium | reverse complement strand
GCACCGTGGCCGCAGCGGTATTGGCGCGCAACCCGGTAATGATACGTTTTCGTCGCTGGTGCAAGCAATCTGCGGTCACGCGCAATATTTATTTCAACTGCTCTCAACAGGTCAATGGCCGGTTTCCGTGTGGTTTCCCGTATTCCAAGGTAAGGCGGGTCTTATGAATCAAGCCGGTTGCAGGTGAATTCCGATCACGCGGGTCGCCATGCATCGAATTATTTCGACAGCTTGGCGGTTTCGCCCGCGAAATTCCAATTGCTTAGTAAGAGGTGCCATTTGGCACGCAGGCGTCCCGGCGGAAAAGAAAACGGGATAAGGCAAAGCCACAACAGTGCAAGGAGTCAATGATGAAAAAGTTGAACAAGCAAGTCGAATGGGCATACATGCAAAAAGTGCTTTCACAAGCACCGCAATACGCGGCGTTTGCGGTCTGTGTCGGCGCGGTTGCGCTGGCGGCGGCAAGCGGTGCTTTTGAAGAAAAAGCGCCCGCAACCGTCACGACCATGTCTTCGAAAATACCGATGATCGCGAGCGTCGACACATCGGTCGTCGTGGAACAGCTGCCACCCATGTTTTGATTTACCCGCAGTACTTATGCAGGTCGAGCCGGTCGCATGGATGCCTTCAATTTTTTAGCCGCCCCCAGTTGGCTGCGCGCGTTAAGTGGCGGCTGCGTGAAGTGCGCTCCGAGCTGCTTGTGTGCCGCGTTTCGGTTAAACGCCTGCGCCAACATCGCGCGCGACTTGGCGTTCTCACCAAGTGCGGCCAGACACGCCGCCAGCGCGACTTCAGCTTCGGCGATCCACGGACTTTGCAGATCATCGTTGGCTTTACGCAGCAGAAGCGCGCGTTCGAGTGCAATGCGCGCCGCAGCCATGCCGCCGCCGCGAGAGAGCGATTCGCCAAGTTGCAATTGCGCATCCGCTTCCAGCGTCTGGTAATAGTCGCGTTCGCTTGAGCCAATCAATTCGTCAAGCGCAGCACGTGCGCTCGCCATCGCTGCATCGACGCGGTTAAGCTTCAGATTCGCGCTGGCGCGTAAATTGTTTGTCCGAACGCGATCCAGCGACAGCCCGGTCGCAGCACTGCCGGGCAGCGTGACCGCATTCAAGGTGTTTATCGCCTGCTCCGCCAGCCCCGTAACAATTTGCAGTCGTGCGCGCGCCAGCAGGAATCGATTGCGTGTAATCGGCGCAGCAGCAGAACCAAGTGCTGCTTGCTGCATTTTTTCGGCCTCGTCGAGCAGTGCGCCCGCTTCTTCATAGCGCCCGATTTCAGTCGACAACAACGCCATGTTCAGCACGGCAGTTGTCAGCGTGATGCTGTTCGGATACAGCTGCCGCCGCAACTCCAGATTGATCGACATCAACAGCGCGGCGTCGTCGAAACGACCCTCATTGAACAGGCTGGCGGCTGCATTGCGACGTACGATGCCGGTGAAATTTGGCGTGCCGCCGCCTTCACCCAGCTCTATTTTCCTTTGGAGCGCCTCGCGTATTGCCCGCGCTTCAACACGCCGTGACGTGTCGTGGAGAAAACTTGCCAGACGGGTTTCCACGTGCAGGGTATCGACATGGTTTTCGCCATTGCGCCGCCTGGATTCAACCAGAATATCGCGGTACAGTTTTTCGGCGACGGCTACACGCGTTCCGCGCGCATGCACCTCGGCCAACTCGACGGTATTGGTCAGGACGAGGCTGAACGCCTCCGGGTCGGATTTCTTCGCCTCGGCAATCGATTGTTCATGCAGTCGCGTTGCGGCATTGCCATCACCGAGCCAGTTGCTAGCACGTGCTTCGAGATTCCAGGCACTTGCGAGTTCATCGCGTTTGGCATTCGGCAATTGCATGAGCCGCGCAGCCTCGTGCGCGTAGTCGCGTGTCTGCATCACCGCCGTGTACATGCCCGCGCGCGCCAGCCCGACAAGTAAGCCGGAGCGTACGTACTCTGGTGTATCGGGTCGCGCATCGACGATGACTTTGGCTTCTGCGAGCAGCGCGGAGGCTTGTTGCTTATCGGTGGTTGACTGCACGCTTTGCGCGAGCTCAATGAGGGCTTCGGCAACCCGTGGGTCGTTAGCGCCATAGAGCTTTTTACGCGTTTCCACCCGTTGTCTGACCATCGTCGCGCCTGCGTCGTCGAGCCCGACGGCGAAGTACATTTCCGCAAGCGTATTCAACACGTCGTCCTGCGCTTCCGGCACATCCTGAAGGTTGCGCGCAACGCGTGCGGCGCCGATGTCGAGCAGCTCGCGCGCGGTGGTATTGCGCGCCTTGACTGGATCTTTCTGCTGGTCCGAATTCGCCCGAAAGATGTCGAGCAAAAAATTTTGCACCGCGCCTGCGCGTTTTGATTCGCGCTGCGCAACTTTCGCCTGGTCGCGTGCAATCTGTGCCTGCCACCACGACACCGTCGCCGCTGCAAAGAGCGCCACACCGACGGCACTGGCGGCACCGACTGCCAGTCGATTGCGCACCACAAATTTGCGCGCCCGATACCACCGCGACGGCGCAATGGCCATGACGGGGCTGCCGTCGAAATAGCGATGCAGGTCGTCCGCAAAAGCTGCAATCGTGGCGTAACGATCACCCGGACGTTTGGCGAGCGCCTTCAGAGTGATCGTATCCAGATCGCCGACGAGTAAGCGGGTAAGTTGACGCGCTGTGACGCGACGTGCTGGCGTGGTGGCCAAAGCGATATTGGTGCTCGGTGGAGCCGACACCGACTCCAGAATGGCCAACTCAAGCTGCGCCGCCGATTTTACTTTCAGCTTGTACGGGCGGTTGCCGGTCAGCAACTCGTAGAGCACCACGCCGAGCGAATACACATCACTCGCAATCGTCAGCGGCGCGCCCGTGATCTGCTCAGGGCTCGCGTAGTCGGGCGTCAATGCGCGACCGACCGATTGCGTCAATTG
>JANMPY010000086.1:0-7936 GCA_031370095.1 Betaproteobacteria bacterium | reverse complement strand
AGCGACAAAATCAACGCGCCCAATGAAATCTTGTGTAGCCCGACATTGAACAAGGACATGAATAAAAATGTCGCCGCCAACACCAGCGGAATGGCCAGCGCGACGACAAAGCCGGTGCGCACGCCGAGGCTAAAAAATGTCACCGCCAGCACGATCACGACCGCTTCGGCCAACGAGCGTACAAATTCGCGCACGCTCGCACTGACCGCGCGCGGCTGGTCGTTCACGCGATGCAGTTCGAGGCCGACCGGGAGCGTCGCTTCGAGCTTGGCGAGCGCCGTGTTCAAATGCTTGCCCAGTTCGATAATGTCGCCGTTGGCGCGCATCGACACGCCGATGCCGAGAGCCGGCATGCCACGGTAACGCATGCGCGAAAATGGCGGATCGGCATAGCCCCGTGTGACGGTGGCAACGTCGCCGATCTTGAAATTGCGACCATTGGCGCGCAAGGTGAAATTCTTGATTGTGTCGATGGATTCGAAAGCGCCGCTGGCACGCATGTAGATTTTGTCGGTCGCGGTCTCGAACGCGCCGCCTGGAGTCACCGCGTTTTGTGCCTGCATGGCGGCGATGATGGCGCTACCGTCGACGCCCAGCGTTGCAAGTTTTACGTTTGAAATCTCGATGAAGATTTTTTCTTCCTGCTCACCGATGATCTCGACTTTCGCCACGTCTTTGATCCGCACCAGCTCGCGGCGGATGCGATCAGCGTAGATTTTTTTGTCCGCGTAGCTGAAGCCTTCACCGGTCAGTGCAAAAATATTGCCGAAGGTATCGCCGAATTCATCGTTGAAAAACGGCCCCTGACTCCCGGGTGGTAGCGTTTGACGTATATCGCCGATGCGTTTGCGTGCCTGATACTGAATGCCCGGCACCTCGGATGCTGCGACCGCATCGTCGATGAAAAAGAACACCAGACTTTCGCCGGGACGCGAATAGCTTTTGATGTAGAAATTCGGTAATTCTTCAAGACGTTTTTCTATTTTGTCGGTGATCTGCTGCTCCACCTCGCGCGCGGTTGCGCCGGGCCAGATGGTGCGCACCGTCATGATCTTGAAGGTGAAAGGCGGGTCTTCCGATTGACCTAATTTGCCGTAAGAAAGAATGCCGATAATGCCCAGCAGGATGACCATGAACAACACCAGCGGCTGGTGCTTTAATGCCCATTCTGAAAGATTAAAGTTTGTCATTTTTATTTGTCGGCAAAGAGATTTGCAGTGTCAGCCATCACACGTTCGCATCCACAGGGTGAATCAGGCGCAATATTTCACGGCCCAAATATGCGTTCAACAAAGGCAAGCGTTGATTTCTTTTCGGGCGCAGGTGCGGCCGCTGGTGCCAACGCAACCTTGCCGTCGCCTGTCACCGTGGCGTCGATGACGGGCTTGACGATTTCGCCTTCGCGAAGTTTATGCACGCCGGCTGCCACGATGATGTCGCCCGGTTTGACGCTGCCGTTCGTCGCCTTGATGATGGCCGCAGTCTCACGATACTGCACCACGGATACTTCTTTCAACGCCACTTTTCCATCGGCCCCGATCTGCCATACGCCGGTGGTCTTGTCGCGAACGTAGAGCGCAGACAGCGGCACGGCGAGTGTGTTTGCTTCATTGGCACCGGCGAAAACGGCGTAGGCCGACATGCCGAGTTGAATACTGTCATCCACTTCCACCAAACTCACGCGAACTGCGTAGGTGCGCGTAACGGGATCGGCCGCGCCACCGATTTCGCGAACCTTTGCCGCGTAATATTTCCCCGGCTGCGACCAGAGGCCGACGCGAATTTCTCGTGGCGCAGCACCCCTGCCTTTGAATTCACCGAGCTTTGATTCGGGCACGCTGATCAGCAATTCTTTTTCCTGTGGATTGGCGATTTTCATGACCGGCTGGCCTGCGGCTACAACTTGTCCGGCCTCGGCCATGACTTGCGTGACGACGCCGCTGGTCTCGGCGGTGAGCGTTGCATAGCCTGCCTGATTGCTTGACACGCTCGACTGCGCGCGCGCCGCATCGAGGCGGGCAATCGCCGCGTTGGCAACATTCACTTTTTGGTCGAGCGCGGATTTGCTGACAAAGCCCTTGGTAAATAAATCCTGAAAGCGTTTCAGTTCGGCATCGGCGAAATCGGCCTCGGTGCGTTGTGCGGCGACCTGCGCTTTACTGGCGTCTGCGGTGAGTCTTACATCCTGCGGGTCGATGCGAGCGAGTGCCTGACCTTTTTTCACCACGGCACCTGCATCGACCAGCCGCTGGGTAATTTTGCCGCCGACACGAAACGCGTGATCGGCCTCGATGCGGGCGCGGATATCGCCGGCGTAAACGTCGTTTTCAGTGCCCGCGTTGGCGATGAGCTTATAGGCCAGCGCAGTGCGCGGCTGGGCGACCGTGTCGTCCTGTTTGGCGCACCCAAGTAGCGCGGCAGACAAGGCGAACGCCACGACGAGCCTTGACGACACGTGCCTGTTGGCGAAAAAAATTGTTGGATTCCCGGCGTTGGATCGCATACAGATTTGGCTCGATTTAAGCGTGCAAAATATTAATGACCGACGGGTAAGTTACCCCCAAACCTGATAAGTGTCAACTTGCCGGAAACGAAGATTGCGGGGTCTCATTTGCGTGTGCATACTTCACGTGCAAAATCATTCCGCAACTTTTTTGGGGCACGCCATGACGCAGACAAAACTAAACCATTCGCGCATTCATCATCAATACCTTGGCGATGACTTCGATACATCGCGTCGCGAAGCACTGGTTGATGTCGTTCGTTTTGCGCTGCTGTCGGCGGCATGCATCGCGAGTCCCGGGCACCCTGCGTGGGCGCAGTCGGGATCCTCTATTGCTGACCTCTCGCAAAAGGACGCTGGCAGTGGTGTGAAGGCCGCACTCGAGCGCGGTGCGCAGATTGCGGTGGAATTACTCGGCAAGGAAAATGGATTCTGGGGCAACGACAAGGTGCGAATTCCATTACCCGACTGGATTCAGAAAGCAGAAATGGCGATCAAATTCATGGGTCGCGGCAAGGATGTCGACGCGCTCAAACTCGGCGTGAACCGCGCCGCCGAATCAGCGGTGCCGCAAGCGAAAACATTGCTGGTAAGTGCCGCCAAGTCGATGTCGATGCAGGATGCGAAATCGATTTTGACCGGTGGGGAAAATTCAGTGACGCGTTTTTTTCAGGACAAAACGCAGGCACCGCTGAACGAAAAATTTCTGCCCATCGTCACGACCGTGACCAGTCGCATTGGCCTCGCCACGCAATACAACACGCTCGCAGAACAAGTGCAGAAAACCGGTTTCGTGAAATTGAAACCCGAGCAGGCAAAAGTCGAAATGCATGTCACCGCCAAGGCGCTCGATGGTCTGTACTACATGATCGGCGAAGAAGAGAAAAAAATTCGCAGCGACCCGGTGGGGACGGGTAGCGATATTTTGAAGAAGGTTTTTGGGGCGGTGCGGTGAGGGCGGTCTATTGAGCGATTCCGCCGCAAATCACCGCTTAGATCGCCATTTGGCGGGCTATTTGAGAAACAAATGACTGAAGAACCGCACCAGCGCTCGAGTCTGCCAATCGCAATATCGCCATTTTCGTGGCTTGGGGCGTGCGTAATTTTCTGGTGAGCGCCTGACAAGCAGAAAGTAATGCGTCTGGCCATAAGTAACCGTTGGATTTGATTTTTCTGGAGACACTACTTTATGCTCGACGCATTCAAGGGAATTCGCGTCATTCGTGACACAGCACTTCGGTTCAAACGCGATGGCCTGAAGACGCAGAAACTTGTACAAGCCTGCAAGCAACTTCTGTCGGTACGCGGCGAAGCTTCCGGCGTTTCGCAGGCACAGGAAACACTGGCTTTGTACGCGGCGTTATCGAAGCAAGAGCAACTCGCCTTTTTTCAGGCGCTGAAAACCGAGTTTTCGCCCGACCCACAACAGGTACTGGCGTCAGCCACGTCGTATGCGAAATCGCCGGATAGTCAACATCTTGCGGTGCTCATACAAGCCGCCGAACCACCGCGACAGGAATTGCTGCGGCGTTTGAATCGTGCACCTGGCGGCACGCGCGCCATTGTTGGCATGCGCGAACGGTTACTCGATGCATTGCCGAAGGACCGCGAACTCCAGCAGGTCGATGACGACTTCCATCATTTATTGCAATCATGGTTCAATCCCGGTTTCCTGCGCATTGCCCGCGTAGACTGGAATACGCCGGCCACGCTGCTCGAGCAACTCATTCGCCACGAAGCCGTTCATGAGATTCGCGGCTGGAACGACCTTCGCCGTCGCCTGCAACATGACCGCCGCTGCTTCGCGTTCTTCCACCCGGCGTTGCCCGATGAGCCACTGATCTTCGTCGAAGTCGCGCTACTGGCCGAGATGCCTGCCGCCATCGAGCCGCTAATCAATATCGACAGCGAGCCGAAACGGCAACAAGATTTTCAACTGGCGGCGTTCTACAGCATCAGCAATTGCCAGCCGGGACTGCGCGGCGTTTCGCTGGGTAATTTCCTCATCAAGCAAGTGGCTGGAGTGCTTTCCGCCGAGTTTCCACGGGTAAAAAAATTCTGCACGCTGTCACCGATTCCGGGCTTCCGCGACTGGCTACGCCGTATGCTGGCGACACCGGAACTAGCCGCCACGCTGCCCGAAACCATGCGGGAAAATTTTGATCGCGTTGAGCGCATGTTAGGGCCGCTGCTCGACAAAGGCATCGCCGAACTGCGCGCGGCGGGGCGTCCCCGCGAAAAATGCGCCAAGGATCTGGAGCGACTGTGCGCCGCCTACCTGCTCGGCGGCGGCGAATCCGATGGCGTGACCCGCGATGCCGTGGCGCGCTTTCACCTCAACAACGGTGCGCGCATGGATCGCCTGAATCCTGCGGGCGACCTGTCGGACAAAGGCTTCACGCAATCGCTGGGTCTGATGGTGAACTACGTATACGACTTGAAAACCATCGAGCGCAACCACGAAAAATTTGTGAACGGCATGACAGAAGCGTCGAAGCAGGTGCGGGGGCTGGTGGGATAGGCAGAAATACCGAAGTCCCCGTCCGGATTGCCATTTGGGGCAAAAATGCCTGAGGAGCCGCGCCAGCTCTTGAGTTTTGTTAGTTGTGGATCAATGACAGTGTGTGCATGGCAAGCACCCGTCGTACAGTGATTGAAGTTACCCGGATGTCGGGACTAAGCGGCATCATGACAACACACGCAGATCTTGTTTCCGTCCGGATCACGAAAATAAGCACCGTAATAATTCGCGTGATATTGCGGTCGCAAACCGGGCGGTCCGTCGCAGTTGCCGCCGTTTGCCAGCGCCGTCGCATGTGCATGATCAACGGCGGCGCGGTTGCACGCGAGCAGCGCAATCATCTGGCCGTTTCCCGGTTGTGCGATTTCGCCGTTGAATGGCTTACCGATCAGCAGCAACGGGCGCGGCGCATCGACTGCGTGCCAGCCCGCCCACTGCTTGTCGGCTTCGCAAAATTTTAATCGCAGCCCTAGCGCATTGGTGATCGCCGAATAAAATTTGAAGGCGCGATCAAATTCGCTGACGCCGATGAAGACATGTGAAATCATCGAGCGGCTAAACCCAGTTCTTGGTGCGCTCAACCGCATGCCGCCACGCAGCGATGCGCGCACCCGCGTCATTGGCCGACATGGCGGGCACAAAGATGCGCTCTGTCGCCCATAAAGACGCAATTTCTTGCCGCGTTTTCCAAAAACCAACCGCGAGCCCGGCCAGATACGCGGCACCGAGCGCGGTGGTCTCCGTAATCTTGGGTCGTACGACATTGACCCCCAGCAGGTCGGCCTGAAATTGCATCAAAAAATCATTGACCGACGCGCCGCCATCAACCCGCAGCGCGGTCAACGGCGCGCCAGCGTCGTCCGCCATCGCGCTGGCGAGCTCGGCACTTTGATACGCAATCGATTCGAGTGCTGCGCGCGCGATGTGCGCACGGGTGCTGCCGCGCGTGAGGCCGAGGATCGCGCCGCGTGCGTTTGGATCCCAGTGCGGCGCGCCGAGCCCGACGAAGGCTGGCACCAGCATTACGCCGCCCGCGTCCGGCACGGATGCGGCAAGCGCTTCAACATCGGTCGATTTTTCAATAATACCCAAGCCATCGCGCAGCCATTGCACTGCCGCGCCGCCGATGAATACGCTTCCCTCCAGCGCGTACTGTGCGGCCTCGCCATGCAGTCGCCAAGCCACCGTGGAAATCAGTTTGTGTTGCGAGACGACTGGGGCGCCGCCGGTATTCATCAGCATGAAACAGCCCGTGCCATAGGTATTTTTTGCCATGGAACGTTGATGGCAGGCCTGGCCGAACAGTGCGGCCTGCTGATCGCCCGCCACGCCGCTGATCGCGATGCCGCGTGGCAAATTTGCGCAAGCAGTCTCGCCGATGATTTCGCTGGAGCTGACAATTTTCGGCAGGAGCGAACGCGGAATGTCCATCGCGCGCAGCAGCTCGTCATCCCAGTCGAGCGTATGAATGTTGAATAGCATCGTACGCGACGCGTTGGAAACATCCGTGGCATGGACTTTGCCTGCGGTTAGCTGCCATATGAGCCAACTATCGATGGTGCCGAATGCCAGCTCACCGCGCATCGCCCGCTCGCGTGCGCCGGGAATATTGGCCAACAGCCAGTTTAATTTTGTGCCCGAAAAATACGCATCAATGATCAGCCCCGTTTTATCGCGAACTGTCGCCTCGAGTCCTGCGCGTTTCAAGGCTTCGCAAAAATCCGCCGTGCGCCGATCCTGCCAGACGATGGCCAGCGCCACCGGTAGGCCAGTGGCGCGATCCCAGAGCACCGTGGTTTCGCGCTGGTTGGTGATGCCGATGGCTGCGATGTCATCATCTGCAAGTGCTGCTTTGGCGATGGTCTCGGCGGCGACCGCGCATTGGGATTGCCAGATTTCCATCGCGTCGTGCTCGACCCAGCCGGGCTGCGGAAAGTGTTGTGTGAATTCACGCTGTGCCGATGCGAGGATTTCGCCGTTGCGGTCAAACAGCAATGCACGTGAGCTGGTGGTTCCCTGGTCGAGGGCGAGGATGGCTTTCATATGAGCAGATGTGGTGTTTGGTAATACCTTTGTGGCTTAGAGCGGCGTGCGGTAAAATATGCAATAAATCAAAACCAAGATATAGACCAGCATATCGCACTACCGGCAAATCGGCATAGCGGAGAAAATATGGGACTTCTCGACGACCTCAAAAAAGAGGCCGAGACACTCAAGAATCAGGAAGCAGTCAAGACCCAGTCGATCAACGCCAATGCGGCGGCCGTTGATCGGGCGCTGCGCAAGGCTTTTCTGTACATGAGCGAATTATTCAAGCAGCTTAATGTGGTCAAGCCGCCGTGTCCGCGTGTGTACGATTTATTGACGGTCGGGAAAATTGATGGTTTGGTGCAGACCGATTACCGGATCGAATATCGCACTTCACAGCGCGACAATACCGAGCATTTCGAAAACGTCACGATCAATTTCAAGCGTGGCAAGCCGGAACAGCTAACGGTCAGGCGCGAAGCCGAGCAGATCGAGCGTTTCCGTGATTTGCTTTGGCAAAATAATATGCGCTTCACCTCCGAGCCGTTCAAGAACGAGCGGCGCGTGACGACGCATGAGGTTTTCAAGATCAATTGCGACGTGTTGTGTGGTGCCGAAGTGGTGGGCGATTATGACAACGGCGCGATTCGGTTCCGGCTGAAGAACGTTGAAGACTTCGGCCCGACCGTTTATACGCTGGAGCCTGACGCCGTGACAGATAAATCGCTGGAAGAATTGGCCAAGCTTTTCATCGGCAAGGATTCCAACTTCAAGGATTTCAACCGGCGCCCCGCTTTTAATCCGAGCGCGACCGGGCAATTCATGCGGCCACAGTCGAAAGTGCCGCAGTACGTCGTCAGTCCGGCTCCGCCGCCGGAGGACGA
>JANMPY010000054.1:0-3216 GCA_031370095.1 Betaproteobacteria bacterium | reverse complement strand
GGGCTTGGCGTCGATGGGTTTTGCAGGCGGCTGCATTTTGGGCATTGACACCGACACCACGGGCTTGCCGTCCCTCTCCTCAAACCAAACCAACAAGACGCCGGTGCTGGCAATGGGTGCGCACGACACACCGTCTACTGCAGGCCGGAAAATCCACAACGACAGAACCCGCTCAATCGCGGCAATGAATTTTTCGTTTCCCTCGACCGGCGAATATTCCACTGATTCCATGACGCCCCTGTCATTCACGGTACCTTTCACGCGAATCTCTACGGGCAATTTCATTGTCGGATCCAGCTCGCGGAAAGCAGGCGGGACGATGAGAACCGCACGGACGTATTTATCTTCTTCTTGCAGCGGGCGCGGATCCGATTGCGCGTGCGCAAGCGTTGATGCAGCCAGCAGGATCAGGAGCGGTGCAGCATGCAGAATATTAAACATTGGGTGCCCGATTGAAAAGTGATGCGCGCTGGCTGTCGAAAAAGTCGTTAATCCGTTTACCGCTTGTAAAAAAGGGCGCAGCTCGTGCGCCCTTTTTCGTCTCGCAGATTGAAGCTTATTTGCTCAAACATTCCTTCTGTGCCATTTTGTACTCTTTGCCCTTTTTACCTTTGTTCTCCGCTGCGCACGCTTTCATCTTGGTCTGCTGCGCGGTGCGGCCATCGGTTTCTTTTTGCAGGCACGCCTTTTGCGCGCTCTTGTATTCGTCGCCTTTCAAGCCTTTGTTTTGTTTCGCGCAGGTGCTCATTTTGCTTTGCTGTGCGGTCGGTTTGCCGTCGGCGGCGAAAACCGGTGCCGCAGCCAGCGGTAGTGTCAGAATCAATGCGGCGATTAATTTTTTCATGTTGTACTCCTGAGTGAGTTGGGGATTGCCGACGCGAATAAGTTTTTAACGCCGTGACGGCAGTATGCCAGCGTACCCGGAAAGCCGGAAATTTTATTGGCGATGTGTGAAACCGGTAACGACGCGTGGTCGCGAATGCGATATTTTCCATTTGCGAAACACAAGCACCACTGCGGCGATCAGGCTATTTATGCGCCACACGCCGCGTCAAACGGCGATCTACGCCGGTTTGTGCTGGAGAAATCTATTCCGCCGACAGCACCTGCGGCAAACTAAAAATTTCCACGGGTAGTCCATTCAGCGCGGCATTGCCAGAGATCGTATCGATATTTTTCTCATCACTGATGTCGTTGTAGCTCGCACCCGCATAGCCGCTGGCGAGCCCCAATCGAACCCCGGCGCGATCATGCCCGAAGCCGTGCGGCAGGCACACCACGCCGCGCATCACGTCGCTACTCACTGCGATGGCTACCTGCAAGCTGCCGACGCGTGAGCGCACTTCAACCATTTGGCCATCGACGAGCGCGTGGCTTAAAACATCGTCGGGATGCATCAACAGATGATGGCGCGGCTTGCCTTTGATAAGGCGATGGTAATTGTGCATCCATGAATTATTGCTGCGCACGTGGCGACGACCGATCAGCGTGAGGCTCCTCTTTTGTGGCGTGTCGCGTAATTGCAGATCAAAACGCGCGATGTCAGCGAGCATCGGCGCGGGTGCGCAGTCGATGAGTTTGTCGGTCGTTTCCAATCGCGTCGCCAGCGATGGCGAAAGTGCGCCCAGATCGATGCCATGCGGCGCGTCGTCCAGCGTTTGCAAAGTTGCGCCAGGATTTCCGGGACTCCTGGCGAGCATGCCGCCGATCATTATTTTTAATGCTGGCAGCGGCGCAAAATCGCGGCCCAGCTTTGCGGCAAGACGCGCACCGACACCGGAAAAAATTTCGCGGTCATCGCGTTCGGCCGCAGGTCGTGACCAAATCGCTTTGTTGTAGCGCGCGACATTGCGCACCGCGAAGGCATTGAAAATCAGATCGTAGTGATCGTGGTTCAACGCTGACGTAGGCGGCAAAATCAAGTGCGCATGGCGCGTCGTTTCGTTCAGATAAATATCCACTGACACCATGAAGTCGAGCGATTCAAACGCCGCATCAAGCTGCCGGCCATTCGGCGTTGACAGCACCGGATTACCGCAGCTCGTCACCAGTGCGCGGATTTGGCCTTCGCCAGGGGTGAGGATTTCTTCGGCGAGTGCAGACACCGGTAATTCGCCACCCGACTCGGGCAGCTTGCTCACGCGTGAATGCCATTGCGCGTAGTGCCCCGGACGTGTGCCGGGCCCGGTGATCGGAATGACTGGGTTGCTTGGCAGCGTGCCGCCAACGCGGTCGAGATTGCCGGTGACGATGTTAAGCAACTGCACCAGCCATTGCGCGAGCGTTCCAAACGGCTGGATGCAGGCACCGATGCGGCCATAGCAAATTGCCGAAGGAGCAGCGGCAAATTCACGGGCGATGCGCTCGATCTCAATAGCGGAAATTCCCGTCACCGTTGCAGCGAGTTCGGGCGTGACGTGCGCGATTGCGTCGAATGCTTCCTGAAGATTTTTCAACGCCAATTCAGAATTGAGCCGCATTAAATTATTGCTGCGAATGACGTTGATGATCGCCATCAGCAGCGCCGCGTCGCTGCCGGGACGGATGAAATGATGCTCGCTGGCGATCTCGGCCGTCTCGGTGCGACGCGGGTCGATCACCAACACTTTGCCACCGCGCGTCTGAATGGCTTTCAATCGTTTGGCGACATCGGGTACGGTCATCATGCTGCCGTTGGAGGCAATCGGGTTGCCGCCGAGAATCAGGAAATAGTCGGTGTGGTCAATGTCCGGAATCGGAATCATGAATTGGTGGCCGAACATCAGCAGCGACGTGAGCTGCTGCGGCAATTGGTCAACCGAGGACGCTGAAAACATGTTGCGTGATTTCACCAGGCGCGCGAAATGCTGAAAATTAAACAGCGTGCTGATGTTGTGTACTGAAGGATTTCCCGCGTACATGCCGATGGCATTGTTGCCGTGGCGTTGTTGCACGTCGGCCAAGCGGGTTGCGGCGAATTCAAACGCTTCATCCCAGCTTATTTCTGCCCATTGCGTGCCGACTCTTTTCAGCGGCATTCGCAGGCGATCTTTGTCCTCGTGAATATCCTTTATCGCGACCGCTTTCGGGCAGATGTGGCCACGGCTGAACGGATCAGCGTCGTCACCACGGATGGAGACGATTTTTTCGCCATCAATTTTGAATTCAAGGCCGCAAATCGCTTCGCAAAGATTGCAAGCCCGGTATTCGGTTCTTAAGCTGTCACGTTGCTCGCTC
>JANMPY010000049.1:0-2898 GCA_031370095.1 Betaproteobacteria bacterium | reverse complement strand
ATATGCGGGAAGCCGCGCGATTTCATCAAGTGTAGAGTCTGGTGCATAAAGATTTCCCGTACGTGATACGAAATGATAGTCGATTCTGTCTCGATACGGCGGTGCAGCAATTTTAGATGCGGTGTCCTACCGCGTTTGCGGCAGTGCGTAGTAGCATTGGTCGGTCAACCACACGTACCTTACAACGCCGCATCCGATTTTAGCGCTCCACCGTATCTGACAAAATGGCGCATGCAATGAATTTGCCGCGACCATCGAGCAGCCAATTAACGCTACCGGAACGAGAAATGGGTGTCACCCTGACCAGTGCGGAAATCAAGGCCTGGAAGCCGTATCAACTTGTTGACGACGGCCTGACCCCGCTCGCGCGCACCCGACAGCGCATGGCGGGCGCAAATCAGTGGGCACCATGGCAGATGATCGGTCGTCGCATGGCCATCGGCTGTGTGGCGCTGGAAATCACCCAGCGCTGCAATCTGGATTGCTCGTATTGTTACTTATCCGAATCCTCGGAGGCGCTCAAAGACATTCCCATCGAAGAGGTGTTTCGGCGCATCGACATGATTTACGCCCATTACGGTGCCAACACCGACGTGCAGGTCACCGGCGGCGACCCAACGCTACGGAAACTCGATGAGCTGATTGCGATTGTGGGATACATCAAACAAAAAGGCATGCGCTCTTCGTTGTTCACCAACGGCATCAAAGCCACCCGCGAGATGCTCGTGCAATTGTGCGCAGCGGGGCTGGAAGATGTCGCGTTTCACGTCGACATGACGCAGGAGCGCAATGGCTATGCGTCTGAACAGGCGCTCAATGCCCTCCGCGAAGAGTACATCGAACGTGTCCGCGGCCTGCCGCTGGCGGTAATTTTCAACACCACCGCATTCCCCGGTAATTTTCAAGAGATCCCCGCGCTGGTGAAATTTTTCGTGCGTCACGCGGATGTGGTGCGGTTCGCGTCGTTTCAGGTCGGTGCCGATACTGGTCGCGGCACTGACCGTAAGCAGATAACGGTTAGCCCCGCCACGGTCATGCAAGCGATCCGCGAGGGCACCGGTGTCAATTTGAATTTCAATGCCGCCAGCGCCGGACACGCCGAATGCAACGGCTACGCCTATGGTCTCGTCGTCAACGGTCGCGTGCATGATTTTTTCAACGACCCGGGCTTCGTGCAGGAAATACTTGCCACCAGCTCGCATCTGGCTGTCAATCGTGCCGACAAAGGCATCATGTGGAAGACGGTCGCGCGATATTTCATCGGCAATCCGATGGTTTTCTGGGGTGTGGCCCGGCGCTTCGCGGCACTGGCCTGGCGGGAGCGTCGTGACTTCATGGCCGCGCGCGGCAAGGTTGGCAAGATTTCATTCTTCGTGCATAACTTTATGGATTCAAGCGCACTCGACAAAGAGCGCTGCGAATCCTGCTCATTCATGGTGATGACACCCGAAGGTCCGCTATCGATGTGCGTACACAATGCCAAGCGCGATGATTATTTGCTGGTCGCAGCAGAGGTGAAACGCGAACAGAAGATGCAATATTTCAATCCGGTCACCGGGCAATTTGAAGACCGGATGCCGACGCGGATCAACGTCACACTCACGCGCAAGAATGCGAGAGGCCGCGCCAAGGATGCAGCGGTGAAGAACCAAACGCAATACGCCGCATTATCCGAAGCCGCCGAATGAGAAGTCGTCAACTGCCCCCCAAGGAAACTCCATGAAAGTGTTAGCCTCGCTGCTGGCAATATTGCTGCTCGCCGGCTGTGCATCGGTGTCTCGTCCGGTTCATTCGCCGACCGCCGACATCGCACCACCCTACGAAGCATGGGCGCGCGTACTGGAAAAATACGTCGATGATCAGGGACGGATCAATTTCGCAGGCGTGGCAAAAGATCGAACAGATTTGGATCGCTTCGTCGCCTATGTTTACGATGTTGGCCCCAATAACCAGCCGCAGCGTTTCCCCACGCCCGAACACGTGTTGGCATTTCACATCAACGCCTACAACGCGCTGGCGATGCACAAGGTGATTGAATCCGGTATTCCGCAAACCCTGGCTGGACTCAAAAAAATCGGCTTTTTTTATCTCGGCAAAGTGCAGGTTGGCGGTGAACCGATCTCGTTGTACGACTACGAAAACAAAGTGATTCGTGCATTAAACGAGCCGCGAATCCACGTTGCACTCAATTGCATGTCAATCGGTTGCCCGCGTCTGCCACGTGAGCCGTTCCTGCCGGAAAAATTAGACCAACAGCTTGATCGGGAGGCGCGGTTGTTTTACAACGAAGTCCGTAACGTTGAAGTGAACGCGAGCAGAAGTGTACTGAGACTCTCCGAGATTCTCGATTTCTACACCGCAGATTTCCTTGCCAAGGCACCCTCACTGGCGGTGTATGTAAATCGCTATCGGCTCTCACCGGTGCCGGAAAACTACACGGTCGAGTTCATTGCCTATGACTGGACGATCAATCGGCAGCCTGATCCGTGAACACACTCTTTGGCGCGATGCGCCGTATCACTTAACTGGAGAAGCAGGATGAACATTGAACATGATCGTGATCTCAATGCATTGGATCGTACTGCCCATCGTTCAAACCGATGGGCGCGCGCAACAACGCGATCCGCATGCCTGGTGCTATCAATCACACTCGCCGCCTGCGCGACATCGCCGCAGCCCACAGACGCTAAAATCGGCGGCAAGAATCAGGTTGGCTTTGTTCAAATGCCACTCATCGGCGGCTGGCACGATGGTCAGCGTGTCCACTACATTACGACTGACGCGTCAGATATGGCTGCGGCGACGAAAATGTCGGCAAATTTTTCTCCAAGGCTCACCAACGCCTTGCCTGAAGTGCCTCAGGCACCTGGCCTGCGCAACGCTCTAGAGCGGATTTAC
>JANMPY010000044.1:0-3012 GCA_031370095.1 Betaproteobacteria bacterium | reverse complement strand
GGCGACAAGGGCCGACGGTTGCAACGTCTGCGCAGTTACTGTATCGCACACAAAAAAATCCTCCGGAAATCCGGAGGATTAAAAATTCCCACTCAGGGAGAGTTGAGAGGGAGCAATCGGGGCGCGCAGTTGAACGCGCGTCCCAATTCGGGAGCCTGCACTGCCGCAGCGACGAGGTCGCATTGCGGCAAGTCAGGTGCAATTATTTTTGCTGAACCGCGCCCGGCAGCGTGGAATTTCCCTGTGGATTGCCGTCAGTCTTGCGCAGTTCGCGTTCGAACATTCTGGCTTTCAACTGTTCGCGGGTCATCGTGCCTTTTTTGGCGGAGTCCCACGTGTCATAGCGGCTGTTGTGATAAGCGGCGTGTTCGGCGCGCGAAATGATGCCGTCCTTATTGGTGTCCATCGCCATGAACATCGTGTGAAATTCTTGATCATTAGCGGTATTTGCGGTGTTCGCGGTTTGTGCGTTGACAAGCGCGGAAGTGCTTATCAGTGCAGCGCCGATGAGGGTGGCAATTTTGGTTTTCATGATAAATCTCCTGTGGGTAAGTGAATTGGAAACACAGTTTCAGCCGTCGCGCCGGATGCGCTGGGTGTCGCTGAATGGTTGTGACATTCATGGTAGTGAGAGCGGCATGTGTTTGATGTAGGAGAGCGCTGGTAGACGCTGTCAGCGTACGCTGACAGTCGTGTAGGGTGTCCACGTACCGAACGTGGTGTGGCGCTGCACGGCGAAGCGCCATCGTGCGGTAAGCGACTGTCTGCATCGCGACACCAGTGATTCGCAATGCGAATCTGGTTCAAAGGCAAGCAAGCAACGCCGCCACAATTTCGCCGCAATCCATACAGCGTTGCCACAATCGTTGCGCAATCGCCTACTATCATTGCTGGCATTCAACACATGTGACGCGGCATCTTTCAGTACTATCAACGCAGCAGCGCCAACGGGGAAATCCATGAAGCTGGTCACCACCATTTGCGATCTTGTCATCAAGGCAGGGCGCGGATTTGCGCGTATCGTCGGCTGGTTGCTCGCGCCGATTCTCGGCAAGCTGTCGTGGAATGCGCCGCCGTGGGCCGAATGGAGCGGCGCAAAAATTGCCGGCGCTTCGCGTGCGGCGGTGGCCAAACCTTTGCGGGCACTGGCGCTGCTCGTCGCGCTCATCGCTGTCGGCGGCGGCGGCATGTGGTTCTACCAATGGTGGCAGGCGCGACCGAAACCGCTTGAGGTCGCGCTCACGGTACAAAATCCTGCGCGTACGCCGATTGAAAACCAAGACGAGGGCGACCGTGGCCCGCGACCGCTCATCGTGAGTTTCGCGCAGTCGGTCGCGCCGTTGTCGATGGCGGGCAAAGACGTGGCGACAGGCATTCAGATCTCACCACCGCTTGAGGGTAAATGGAAGTGGACATCCGACAAGGCGCTTGAATTCGCGCCGAAAGAGGATTGGCCAATTGGTGCCGAGCACGAAATCAGTTTCGATCAATCGCTGCTGGCGTCCCAAATTCGGCTCACGTCATACGCGGTGAAATTTCAAACCCCCGCGCTGCTTGCAAAAATCACCCGCGCCGAGTTCTACCAGGACCCAACCAATCCCACGCTAAAAAAAGCGGTGTTCGATATTAATTTTTCGCATCCGGTCAACAGCAGCGAATTGGAAAAACGCATCACGCTGCAACTTGCCGGGCAATCCGATGGCACTTGGGGCCTGGGGCGGGAGACCACTAAATTCACCGTGAGTCAGGACAAACTAAAACTGAATGCGTACGTGCATTCCCAAAATCTGGGCACGCCGCAGGAGGACAGCAGCATCGCGTTGAAAATCGAAAAAGGCCGGGTCGCCGCGCGCGCGGGCAAGCCGTTTGACAACGCGCTGACGAAATCGGTACGCGTACCGGGTCTCGCCAGCTTGAGTGTGAAAGACCTTGCTGCCAACGTCGCACAAACGGCGAAGGGAGAACCTGAGCAAATTATTACCGTCGCGATGTCGGCCAGTACGATGGAAAAAGAAATCAAGACCGCGACCACGGCGTGGTTGTTGCCGGTCTACAACGCGAAAACAAAAAAAGAAGATCGCACCGAGCCGTTTCAATGGAATGACCCGAAAGAAATCACTGACGAGTTGCTGAAACAATCCACCAAGCTCGAACTTGAGCTGGTCGCGGGCGAGAAAGAGCACAGCGAAAATCACGTCTTCAAATACAACGCGCCGGTCGGTCGCTTTATGGTGGTGCAGGTAGAGCGCGGCATGAAATCATTCGGCGGCTATGTGCTGGCCAAGCGCTTGCTGCAAGTGGTGGAAGTGCCGCCGTTTCCGCCGCAATTAAACATTCTCGGTCAGGGCGCGTTGCTGGCAATGAGTGGCGAGAAAAAAATTGCCATCATGGTGCGTGATCTTCCCGGCGTGCAAATGGACATTGGTCGCGTCCTGCCCGCGCAGTTGCAGCATCTCATCACGCAGTCTGAAGGCAATTTCGACAAGCCGCAATTCATGGGCGCGTTCGGCATGGATAACCTGGCCGAGCGGTTTGAGAAAAAAATTCCGCTGCTGCGTTTGAAGCAGGGCAAGGCACATTACGAAGCGCTGAATCTCGGTGACTATTTGAAAAAAGACGGCGCTGACAAACGCGGTGTTTTTTTGCTGCGCGTGAAAGGCTACGATCCGCGCAAGGACAAAAAAGCCGGGACTAAAGTCGAGGCCGCCAATCCCGATCCGGATGAGGAGAACGAAGGCGACGGCGGTCGCCAATCGCAAGGTGAAGGCGAGGCTGAAGGTGAAGGCAACGTGGCGGACCGCGAAGATTTCCGTCTGGTACTTGTCACCGATCTCGGCATCCTCGTCAAGCGCTCACTCGACGGCAGCCAGGATGTGTTCGTGCAATCCATCGCGACCGGTTTGCCGATTGCAGGTGCTGAAGTTGAAGTGATCGGCAAGAACGGCTTGAAGTTATTTACGCAAACCACAGACGCCACCGGCCGCGTGCAATTCGCGAAGCTCGACAGCCTCG
>JANMPY010000017.1:0-7924 GCA_031370095.1 Betaproteobacteria bacterium | reverse complement strand
CGGTGTCTTCAAAGTAAACGCGCTGCGGAAAATCAAACGTAAACAGCGGCGTTTGCTGCGCGTCTTTTAAGGAAAGCCTGGCCACTAAAACAACTCCGGCACAGCATTGCCATTGGCGGGCGCGGTGATGCCGAAATGCTGGAAGGTGAGCAAGGTCGCCATGCGGCCACGCGGCGTGCGTTGCAGATAGCCCTGCTGAATCAGGTATGGCTCCAGCACGTCTTCGATGGTGTCGCGCTCCTCACCGATTGCCGCAGCGAGATTTTCAACACCGACCGGCCCACCCCCGAATTTCTCGATAATACAAAGCAGTAATTTGCGATCCATCATGTCCAGCCCGACGTGATCGACATCAAGCATTTTTAGCGCCGCGTCAGCCACCGGCTTATCGACAAAGCCTTCCGCTTTCACCTGCGCAAAATCACGCACCCGGCGCAGCAAACGGTTGGCGATACGCGGCGTCCCTCTGGAGCGTAACGCAATTTCCGCAGCGCCGTGGTCATCCACCGGCACGTTCAGTAAATTCGCTGACCTGGATACAATCAGCTTTAATTCTGCCGGCGAATAAAACTCCAGCCGCGCGACAATGCCGAAGCGGTCGCGCAACGGATTCGTCAGCATCCCCGCGCGTGTGGTCGCGCCGACCAGCGTGAACGGCGGCAGATCAAGCTTCACCGAGCGCGCAGCAGGACCCTCGCCGATCATGATGTCGATCTGGTAATCCTCAAGCGCCGGGTAAAGAATTTCTTCAACCACCGGATTCAGGCGATGTATCTCGTCGATGAACAGCACATCGTTCGGCTCAAGATTGGTCAGCATCGCGGCCAGATCGCCGGCGCGTTCCAGCACTGGGCCCGATGTGTGTTTCAGATTCACGCCCATCTCGCGCGCGATGATGTGTGCCAGTGTGGTTTTACCCAAGCCCGGCGGACCGAACAGGAGCGTGTGATCCAGCGGTTCTTTGCGGCTGCGTGCGGCTTCGATGAAAATGGAAAGCTGATCGCGGATTTTTTGCTGACCGACGTACTCCTGTAGCAGCTTCGGGCGCAGCGCCCGCTCCTGTGCCTCCTCGTGTACAGAAGCTTTGCCGCCTGAGATGAGTCGGTCTTCTTCGATCATGACTTGATTTTACGCGACTGATTCAGGATTTTGAGAGCAGCTTCAATGCCTGCCGAATGCCGTCCGATACCGTTACGTCTTTTGGTAGTTCCTTGATCGCGTACAACGCTTCTTTCTCGTTGTAGCCGAGTGAAATAAGTGCATTCAAAATATCGGCAGCCGACGTTGGCTTATGCGTATCGCCGCCGACCGTAATGCGAACATCGACTTTGAGTTTGTCTTTGAGCTCCAGCAGCAGGCGCTCGGCGGTTTTTTTGCCGATACCGGGCACTCTCGTCAGACGACCGCTCTCCTGGGTCGCCACCGCCTCCGCCAAATCATTTACGCTCATGCCGGACAATACGGCCAAGCCAACTTTAGGGCCTACGCCGCTTACTTTGAGCAGTTGCTTGAAGGTCGCGCGCTCGGCTTCGGTGCCAAAACCATAGAGCAAGTGTGCATCTTCACGCACGATGAGTTGGGTAAAAAGCGCGACCTTTTCGCCTAGCTTGGGCAGGTTGTAGAAGGTGCTCATCGGCACGTTGACTTCATAACCGACCCCGCCGACATCGAGCAATATTTGTGGGGGATTTTTTTCCAACAATGTGCCGGAGAGGCGGCCGATCATGGTGTTTTGTCCGATTTGTTTGTTGGAGTAGCAACTTTATTCGTGCGCACCCCCATCCCAGCCTTCCCCCGCTTGACGGGGGAAGGAGCAATAGCGACGGCCTCGGCGCTCTCGCGATCAATTTTATTCGCTGCGACGACCTCAACGCCCGCGAGATCTGTTCCCTCCCCTGCCAAGGGGAGGGTTAGGGTGGGGTCAAGGCGCGTCAGAAGCAACGCTTCCCGTAATCGCTCCAACACCCCCTCTATATTCTCAATCACCTCGCTATTCCAAAACCTTAGCACCCGATAACCTAACGACTCAAGAAACGCCGTACGCTTTTTATCATGAGCGACGTTTTCTGCATGCTGCCCACCATTAAGTTCAACAATCAACCTCGCGTCGAGGCAAATGAAGTCAACGATGAATCTTCCAACCGGTCTTTGCCGCCGGAAACGAAATCCTTCAACTTGTTTGTCGCGAATTCGATGCCAGAGTTTTCGTTCCACGTCGGTGGAGCTGCGTCTTAGCTTACGGGCAGTCGCAACAATCGACCGCACCCGCAGGACGGGGGAAGGAGTTAGCTCTGCGACACCGCGCGTCATTTCACCAGCCTCCCACCCTTGATCCGATACCCCCGTGTACTCATGCCCCCCAGCGCACCGCCATGCGCATGACAGATCGCGCAGGCCAGCGCATCTGCCGCATCGGCACTCGGGTAGCCGGATAATTTCAGCAGTCGTTTCACCATTTCCTGCACCTGTTCTTTCGTCGCATGGCCGTTGCCGACCACTGCTTGTTTGACTTGCAGTGCAGTGTATTCGGAAACCGGCAGATTCTGCGCGACGGCCGCGCAAATCGCGGCACCGCGCGCCTGACCGAGCAAAAGTGTGGACTGCGGATTGACGTTGACGAATACTTTTTCCACCGCAACTTCACCGGGTGCATAACGCGCAATGACTTCCTGTACTGAATTCAAGATATTCTTCAGCCGATCCGGCAATTCGCCATCGGGCGATTTGATGCAGCCGCTGGTGATGTAGGTAAGGGTTGCGCCAACTTTTTCGATCACGCCGTAACCGGTGACGCGCAGGCCTGGATCGAGGCCGAGGATTTTCATTCGAACACCATCGCGTACATGCACGAATCGCGCAACCCGCCAACCGGATCGCGCATGTTCTGGCGAAGAATTCCTTCCAATGTGAAGCCGCATCGTTCGGCGACACGCCGACTTTTGGCATTGCGCGGATCGCTGCAAATTTCCAGGCGCTTGGCACCGAGCTGCTGTATCGAAAATTGCACGAGTGCTTTGACAGCTTCGGTGCAATAGCCGCGATTGGCCATTGACGTTCTGACCCAATAGCCGATTTCAAATTTCGGAACTTCCCAGTTGGCGGTGTGAAAGCCGCCTTTGCCAATCAGCTTGCCGCTGATTTTTTCGACCCACTGGAAGTCGAGCATTTCACGGCTGGCCCATTTGGATTCTGCCATTTGGTGGAAATCCACCGAGCCTTGCAGCGTGGCCTCCGGATGCACCCACGGCATCCACGGTGCAAGTTCGTTCACCGATTCCAGCACGGCTTCAAACGCTTGCGGCCCATCGTCAGCCTTTGCTGCGCGCAGGATCATGCGCTCGGTCTGAATTTGCTCAGGTATCACGAGCAAGCGAGCCCGTGCCAACGCATCCATCAAAGATCCTCGGTCACCACCGCCGTGCCGGAAACCGACACCAGCACCATGCCGCGACCGCTGCCGTGGATGTGGTAGTCGATGCGCGCGCCGACGATGGCGTTCGCACCGACTTGCTCGGCACCTTGCATGGCACCTCGCAGTGCGTTATCGCGTACGCCGGGAATTGCCTTGTGGTAAGTATCAGAAAAACTGGTCACCGGTTTTTCCGACACGAGCTGCACTTCGGCACTCGCTTCGCCCGTGACCAAGCCGAGATAGCGCACGATGCGCTTGCCTTCGATGTTCGACGTGGTGGTAATCAGAATCGCCATTCACGCTTCATCCATGACTGCCGAGGTGTAGACATCCTGCACATCGTCGAGCGACTCAATCGCATCGAGCAGCTTTTGCATTTTGATCGCATCCTCGCCCGTGAGCGCGGCCTCAACGGTCGCCTTCATGGTGACCTCACCAAATTCCGATTTGAAACCGGCTTTTTCCAGCGCGGCTTTCACGGTGATGAATTCGTAGGGCCCCGTCACGACTTCGATCGAGCCATCGTCATTACCGGCCACGTCTTCCGCTCCTGCTTCCAGCGCCGCCTCCATGAGTTTTTCTTCATTGGTGCCGGGCGCGAACAACAGCGTCCCGCAATGCTTGAACAGGAAGGCGACCGAGCCGTCAGTGCCCATGTTGCCGCCGTACTTTGCGAACGCGTGCCGCACTTCGGCGACGGTACGGACACGGTTATCGGTCATGCAATCGACCATCACAGCGGCTCCGGCGATGCCATAGCCCTCATAGCGAATTTCTTCGTAATTCACGCCCTCCAATTCGCCCGCGCCGCGCTTGATGGCGCGTTCGACGGTGTCTTTGGGCATGTTGTTCTCAAACGCCTTGTCCATCGCCAGACGCAATCGCGGATTGGTACCGGATTCACCGCCGCCCATTCGCGAGGCGACGGTAATTTCCTTGATGAGGCGTGTAAAGACCTTGCCGCGCTTGGCGTCCTGACGACCTTTGCGGTGCTGGATGTTTGCCCATTTACTGTGTCCTGCCATGTCTGCTTTCCCAACAAATTTCAACTCCTAATGTTAACATTCACTCACGTTCCCGCCGAAGTGCTTTCTCATTTCCCAGTCTATGACCGACGCTCTGCTGATCGCCAAAACCGCCGATAAAACGCTCGCCGACATTATGCTGTTGCCGAATATGGCCAATCGCCACGGCCTCATCGCGGGTGCGACAGGCACCGGCAAAACAGTGACATTGCAAGTCATGGCCGAGCATTTTTCTGCCATCGGCGTACCGGTATTCATGGCCGACGTGAAGGGCGATCTCACCGGTATTTCGCAGCCGGGCGGGGTGAATCCCAAAGTAGCCGAGCGCGTCAAACTGCTCAATTTTGCATACACCGCGACGGCGTGTCCGGTGACGCTGTGGGATGTATTCGGTGAGCAGGGGCATCCGGTGCGCGCCACGGTTTCCGAAATGGGTCCGGTATTGCTCGCACGTATTTTCAATCTGAACGACACGCAGGCCGGGGTGCTGGCAATCGCATTCAAGATCGCCGACGACAACGGATTGCTGCTGCTGGATTTGAAGGATTTGCGTGCGCTGCTCGCGTGGGTCGGTGAGAACGCGAGCCAATTCACCACCAACTATGGCAATGTTTCCGCCGCCAGCATTGGCGCGATCCAGCGCGGTCTGCTGACGCTTGAGCAGCAAGGCGGCGATAAATTTTTTGGTGAGCCCGCGTTGTCGCTTGACGACCTGCTGCAAACCGACAACGGTCGTGGCGTGATCAATATTCTGGCCGCCGATAAATTGCTCTCAAGCCCGCGACTATATTCAACGTTGCTGTTGTGGATGCTGTCGGAAATTTTCGAGACGCTGCCGGAAGTCGGTGACCGCGACAAACCGAAACTGGTGTTCTTTTTCGATGAAGCGCATTTGCTTTTCAATGAAGCGCCGAAGGAATTGCTGGAGAAAATTGAGCAGGTGGTGCGGCTTGTCCGATCAAAAGGGGTGGGCGTTTATTTCGTTACGCAAAATCCGCTCGACATTCCCGACACCGTGCTGGGACAATTAGGCAATCGCGTGCAGCACGCCTTGCGCGCGTATACACCACGCGACCAGAAAGCGGTGCAGGCCGCAGCCGAAACCTTCCGCGAAAATCCGAAGCTTAAAGTGGTCGATGTGATCACCGAACTTGGCGTTGGTGAAGCGCTGGTTTCGTTCCTCGACGAGAAGGGACGACCCACCATTGTCGAACGCGCCTGGATCTGCCCGCCGCAATCGCAAATCGGCCCGATCACGACAGTGCAGCGCCAGACGCTGCTGGCCAATTCGCTGGTCGCGGGACAATACGAAAAAACCATCGACCGCGAATCAGCGTTCGAAAAACTGAAAGCGCGACACGGTAGCGATGCGACACCGACACCTGCGGCTGACAGCGGCGGGCTGGGCGGCATGCTCGGCAGGATGGGCTTTCCAGGACTCGGTGGCGGCACATCGAAACGCGAGGGTGTCGCCGAGGCGGCGGTCAAGAGTGCGGCACGCGCAATGGCGTCGGAAGCGGGACGACGCATTATTCGTGGCGTGCTGGGGTCAATTTTTGGTGGCCGCAAATAACGCGAAACGCGCTGCAATAAATTCAGGGGAACAGCATGGCAAAAAGGGAACCGGGCGAACGTCGCAAAGAAATTCTGCAGACGCTCGCGCATATGCTTGAGAATCCAAAAAGTGAAAAAATCACCACCGCATTGCTTGCCTCGAAACTCGACGTGTCCGAGGCCGCGCTGTATCGGCATTTTGCGAGCAAGGCGCAAATGTTCGAGGGCCTGATCGAGTTCATCGAAGAAACGGTTTTTTCTCTGGTGAACAAAATTCAGGGCGAAGAAACCAATGGCATGAAACAAATCGAGGCGATGGTCTCGATGCTGTTGAGTTTCGCGCAAAAAAATCCCGGCATGACGCGGGTGTTGATCGGCGATGCGCTGGTGAATGAAGATGAGCGCCTGCAAATGCGCATGAATCAACTCCACGACCGGCTGGAAGCGAGCCTGAAACAAAGTGCGCGCGTGGCGGCGACCGATGGCGCCTTGCATTCGTCGCTGGATGCTAACGCCTACGCGAATGCGGTGATGGCGTTCATTGTGGGACGGTGGCACCAATTTGCCAAGTCGGGTTTCAAACGCGCGCCGCTGGAAAAATTCGCGCAGAGCTGGGCAGTTTTTGCGGGATAAATGAGGATGCTATTCTGATGACAAGCAATATTATTGCGCCTGTTGATGCCCAGCTCGCCGCTTACAATGCGCACGATGTCGACGCTTTCATGGCTTGCTACCGCGCGGACTGTGTGGTGGATGACGGCGATGGGTCGCGACTATTGACGGGGCACGCCGAGATGCGTCCGCGCTATGTGGCGCTGTTTGAAAATTCGCCCAAGCTTCACTGTGACATCGTGTCACGCATCGTCATCGGCGATTATGTGATCGACGAAGAAAGCATTACTGGTCGCGTGCCGGATCTGCGCCGTGCGGTGGTGATTTATCGGGTTGATCGATCAAGCGGATTGATTAATCACGTTCGCTTCCTGCGCGAAGCGGGCTGAACATTTTCCGCGTAGCGGCGTTGTGACGGTGTTGGTGCTTTCCACCGTGCGGCTGATGATGTCGCTGCCGCGCGAGAACCAAGCCGCCGCGATGCTCGATTTTGTGACGCGCAATCGAGACCACCTGAAATCGTGGAATCCGCCCGAGCCTGAAGGGCTCTACACACTTGCGCACTGGCATGGCGTGGTCGAAAAAAGTGTTGTCGCTTTTAACAATGGCACAGCACTACGGCTGTGGATGTCGCCGATTGATCAGCCGGATATGATCATCGGCTCAATCGGCTTTTCACAAATTTTTCGTGGGCCGTTTTGTTCGTGCGTACTTGGCTACCAAATTGATCGCGCACACGAAGGAAAAGGCTTGATGCGCGAATCGCTGCGCGAAGCGATTCGCTACATGTTCACTGAGCAAAAACTGCATCGCATCGCCGCCAACTATCGGCCGGAAAATATCCGCAGTGGTCGACTGCTGGCGGGTCTGGGATTTCGCATCGAGGGATTCGCGAAGAATTATTTATTCATCGACGGCGCGTGGCGCGATCACGTTCTCACCTCGATTGCCAATGACGCGTTTAACGCGGGGTGGATGCAAACAACGAAGAAACCCTAGTATTGGCGCGGCTACTGGCGGCATTTATGCCTGTGAGCCGCACCGGTACTAGTATATGACTTCTTTATGCCGCTGTTTACGCGCACCCCACCTCGCCGCCGCCAGGCGGCTCGGATTCGTGAGGCACACGACATGCCGCAGGGCTTGTTTCGTGTCCACGCTGGCTTCGCCCCCACCTCGCCGCCTGCATGCGGCTCGGATTCGCGAGGCACAAAACAAGCCGCAGGGCTTGTTTCGTGTCCACGCTGGCGTCGCCCCCACCTCGCCGCCTGCATGCGGCTCGGATTCGCGAGGCACAAAACAAGCCGCAGGGCTTGTTTCG
>JANMPY010000016.1:0-11236 GCA_031370095.1 Betaproteobacteria bacterium | reverse complement strand
TGAAGCGCGGTATCGACAAGGCTGTTATTGCCATCGTTGCCGAACTGAAGAAAATCTCCAAGCCAACCACGACCAACAAAGAAATCGCGCAAGTTGGTTCGATCTCGGCTAACTCGGATGAAAACATCGGCAAGATCATTTCCGACGCAATGGAAAAAGTCGGCAAAGAAGGCGTGATCACTGTTGAGGACGGCAAGTCACTCGACAACGAACTCGAAGTCGTCGAAGGCATGCAGTTTGACCGTGGCTACCTCTCGCCCTATTTCATCAATAACCCAGACAAACAAGTCGCGTTGCTAGAAGATCCGTTCATCCTGTTGCACGACAAGAAAATCTCCAACATCCGCGACCTGTTGCCGCTGCTGGAACAAGTCGCCAAAGCCGGTCGTCCATTGCTCATCATCGCTGAAGATGTCGATGGCGAAGCGTTGGCAACATTGGTGGTGAACAACCTGCGCGGCATCCTCAAAACCACCGCCGTCAAGGCGCCGGGCTTTGGTGACCGTCGTAAAGCCATGCTCGAAGATATCGCGATTCTCACTGGCGGTACCGTCATCGCTGAAGAGCTCGGTCTGAAACTTGAAAACGTGACCCTGAAGGATCTGGGCCGCGCGAAGAAAATCGAAGTTGGCAAGGAAAATACCACCATCATCGACGGTGCCGGTGACGAAGAGGCGATCAAAGGCCGCGTCGCGACCGTACGTAAACAAATCGACGACGCCACCAGCGACTACGACAAAGAAAAGCTGCAAGAACGCGTGGCCAAGCTGGCCGGCGGTGTTGCTGTGATTCGCGTCGGTGCTGCCACCGAAGTTGAAATGAAAGAAAAGAAAGCCCGCGTTGAAGATGCACTGCACGCAACCCGTGCTGCTGTTGAAGAAGGTATCGTGGCTGGTGGCGGCGTTGCATTCCTGCGCGCCCGCGCCAACGCCGGAAAAATCAAGGGCGACAACGTCGAACAAGATGCCGGTATCAAGATCATCATGCGCGCCATCGAAGAGCCACTGCGCATGATCGCGCAAAACGCCGGTGACGAGCCGTCCGTGGTCGTCAACAAAGTGGTTGAAGGCAAAGGCAACTTTGGCTACAACGCAGCGACTGGCGAATACGGCGATATGGTCGAACTCGGCGTGCTTGACCCAACCAAAGTGACGCGTTATGCATTGCAAAACGCGGCATCGATTGCGTCGTTGATGCTGACGACCGACGCGATGGTTGCTGAAGCGCCGAAAGAAGAATCTGCTGGCGGCGGCATGGGCGGCGGCGGGATGGGTGGGATGGGCGGTATGGGCGGCATGGACATGTAATGCCCCCGCCGCTTTGATTGCCGGGCGCTGGCCGTGTTGGCCGGTTGCTCGTGTACAAACGCGTACACGTCGCAACCGTCTGCCTTGCCATCATCCCGGCACTCAAAGCGGTAGATGGATCATCTCCAAAGAAGCAAACAAAAAGCCGACTCACGTCGGCTTTTTGTTTTAGTAAGGCTATAAAAAACTTATCATTTCGAACCCGGTTCTATCGGGTGAGAAATCTGCTGTTGCAATTCATCAAACCCCAGCATTGGCGGACTTCCCCGGCAATAAATGTCCTGAAAGCCACACCAGTACTAGAGTTTCATCATATTTCTCTCATGATCAAGTAGCCATTGCTTGCGCGCCAGCCCGCCGCCGTAACCTGTGAGCGATCCATCTGAGCCAATCACGCGGTGACACGGAATAACGATGCCGCGAAAATTATCGCCGTTCGCGCGCGCCACCGCCCGCACCGCTGTCGGCTGGCCGATGCGTTTCGCAATCTCCGCATACGAACGCGTTTCTCCCGCAGGAATTTGCAACAACTCATCCCACACCCGTCGCTGAAAATCGGTGCCGCGCTTTGCGAATGGCAGCGTGAACGTCTTGCGCGTACCGGCAAAATACTCCTCAATCTCGCGTGTCGCCTGATCGAGTACCGGATGCGCGCCCGGCACAATCACGAACTTTGTCTTGGCACGCAGCCGCACGATTTCGCGTTCCAGTCCGCGTCTATCGACCCAGTCGAAAACATACAAACCGTCGTCATCGGCCAACGCCAGAATCGCGCCGAGCGGCGACTCAATCCACTTTGAAAACAAACAATGCACGCCACTCGACTTCGACGGCGCGGTGCCGAAAAGTTTTGCAAACGCCTCGCGAAATCCGCTCGAAGATTCAAATCCATGATCCAGTTGAGTATCGAGCACGTTGACTCCTTTCCTGACGGCCGCCAGCGCCGAACCCATGCGCCGCGCCCGTTGATAAGCTTGAAATGACATCCCGAAATACCGCTGAAACTGTCGGCGCGCCGTTGAGGGATCGATGCCCATCTCGTGCAGGTCACGCTCGCGCAATCGTTCAGACGGATCTTGCTCAATTTGCTTGCGCAGTTTTTCGACCAGCGTCGGCACTTCACCCGTGGTGTTCATCGGCTTGCAGCGCAGGCAGGGTCGAAAACCGGCGTGCAGCGCCTCGGTCTTGCCGGGGAAAAATTCCACATTCTTGCGCAACGGCTTGCGCGCCGAGCAAATCGGGCGACAAAATATCCCGGTGGTTTTGACGCCCAGGAAAAAAATGCCTTCGTAGGAAGAATCACGGCTCTGCAATGCCCGCCAGAATTCCTCAAAGCGTTCGGTAAACCGTTGAGTGTTCATGGCGTTGATTGTATGCGTCGAATCACCGCCATGCTGCCGATTTTCAGGCAGCAATTTTTAGTTGTGATTAAATATGCGCGGCTACAGATATTTGCGCAAATTAAAAGCCATTTAACCGGCCCGTTCATCCCCCTCACCTGACGTTCCTTTGGAGACCACATGAAAAAAATGATCACCCTCGCCGCTGCGCTGCTGATTGCTGTCACCGGCGCCGCGTTTGCCCAGAAACAGGAAACACCGAAACCGGTTGCGGCACCTGTTGCAGCACCCGCCGCCAAGGCCGATATGAAAGCTGCCCCTGCACCGGCTGCTGACGCGAAGAAAGAGCCGATGGATATCAATACCGCGTCGGAAAAAGAATTGGCCACACTGCCGAAAATCGGTGACGTGCGTGCCAAGGCAATCGTCAAAGGCCGCCCTTACAACGGCAAAGACGACCTGATCAATAAAAAAGTCATCCCGCAAGATGCCTACGACGCGATCAAAGACGTGATCATCGCCAAGCAGGTAAAAAAAGAAGAAAAGAAAAAGGCCGAAAAGAAATAATTTTTTAGTCGCGTTGGTTTTACAAGCAGGGCAGCCAGGCTGCCCTGTTTTATTTTGTAAGGTCGCGACGACGACAGGCGCTTGCCGGATTTGAAAACGTATGTCGCCTGCTGAACAACTGATCGCTGCGGAAACCGTTGTGCGCCGCGAATTCAAGCCGACGATGTTGTGCTGATTGCGGTCGATGCGGAGGCGCTGCTGGCAAAGGGACGGACGAAAAAAGTGCAACCATAAAGGCCCAGAACTGGCGGGGATTGTGGCGACATTTAGGTTGGAGAGCGCCTATCCACGGGTAGTTTGCCTTTCTTTCGAGGCGGGCGGCCACCTGAACCAAGCCACGATCACCGCAGATAAAAACCCCACGTACAGCGCCACGAACACCAACGGCGGCGCAGGCCAGTAAATCAGCGCTGCCACCCATCGCTGCACAAAACTTTGTTCATTCGCCACACCGCGCAGCCAATCTTCGAGCAGCGTAAGTGGACAAGTCACGCCGAAAATCGCCTCCATCGTCACAAACCCCATCAGCGCCACGTGTGCGATGCGAAATCCGCGATGCCGCACCCACAACCAGCCGAGAGCACCGCCGATTGAGATCATCAGCAGGCCGCCAACGTTGAACAATACGACGGCAGCGTGCAGCAGAAAGATCAGGTCAGCGAGCATTGGATTTCATGAAGCATATCGGGAACTTATTCGCAATTTTAAGGTGTGCAAAAAATACATTCTGCCGCTTGCCGAAATCATGTTCCGCGACTAGACTAGCCCGCTGTGTTGCAACCGACATAATCGATTGCAACATTCAGGAAACCCATTTTTACATGAGGCAGATTATGCAAAACATAAGCAGATTATTTTTGGCGATGGCGTTGACAGCGTTGTCGGCATTCGCCGCGTACGCGCAAACCGGTAACACCGGGTCCACCCCGTACACGCTTGAGGAATTTTTCAAGCCACCTCAACTTAGCGGGCCAACGATTTCGCGCGATAGCAAGTACATGGCGGCAACGATGCCGTTCAAAGGGCGCATGAATCTGGGTATTATAAATCTCGAAACCCGCACCGCCTCTATGTTGACGGGCTACGACGATTTTGACGTGCTAGACGTGACTTGGGTCGGTGAGCGGCTGCTGTTTACACTCGGACAAGCCAACTCGCCTACTGGCCCAGGCAATTTTGACGGCGGTGGTTTATTCTCGGTGGGTCGTGATGGCAAGGATTTCCGCATGCTCTTCAAAACCGTGAAGGATACTCGCGCACAGAATCAGTATGTGTATCGGACAATGTCGTTCGAGCGCAGGATCCCCGGCAACGACGATGAGATCATCGCAAGCGGCAATCTCACCATTGCCGATACGCAAGACCTTTACCGTCTCAACATCAAGACGGGTCGATACACCCTGTTGACGCAAGGGCGTCCGGTAGAATTTACGACGCGATGGATAATGGATAGCAAATTGGTGCCTCGCGTGGTGAGCGCCAACGTCCGGGACAAACTAACGGAGGTTGTCTTTTACCGTAAGGACGAGAAGTCCCCTTGGGAAGAGATTGCCCGCTTCGAGGCAAGCAAAGGTCCGACCTTCGTGCCGCTGACGTTCGAATCCGACGATCAAACCCTCCAAGTCGCCTACAACGGTGGACGCGACACGATGGCCGTGTATCGCTACGACCCAAATACAAAAAAAATGGGTGAGCAGCTCGCGCAGCACCCACGCTATGACATGGGTGCCTCGGCAGATGGGAATGGCGTTTCAGGAATTGTCACCGAACAGGATACCGAGAAAGTCATTGGTTATTCGGTTAACGCGGCGAAACCTGAAATAGTGTGGCTAGATGAAAAAAATGCAGCGATCCAAAGCAGTCTGGATCGTGCATTGCCAGACCGTATCAACCGGTTCCGCCGGACGCCTGACGGAAAGCGCCTGATTGTCACGTCGTATTCCGATGTCTTACCGACACGCTGGTATTTGCACGATCAGGAAAAACGCACTATCGAGGAAATCGGCGCATCGCGACCATGGATGGACGGTAAATTTGTTGAGCAGCGTCCCTTCATGTTCACCACGCGTGACGGCCTGGAGATTTCCGGCTATTACTTTTTGCCGAAGGGCTATAAGGCCGGCACCAAATTGCCGACCATTGTTCACATCCACGGCGGCCCATTTGCACGCGCTGATAGCTGGGGAAGCGGATTTGGCGTTCGCGAAGGGCAACTATTCGCGTCCCGCGGCTACGCCGTCATCGTGCCCAATTTCCGCATCACACCGGGTTTGGGAACGAAAATTTATTATGCAGGATTCGGCACAGTTGGACGCGAAATGTCAGACGACCACGAAGACGCGCTTAAGTGGGGCATCGGCCAGGGATTCGTCGATGCTGGGCGCGTATGCATTTCGGGTGCGAGCTACGGTGGCTATGCCGCCCTTCAGGCGCTCGTAAAATCGAACGACATGTGGAAATGTGCCGTTGCGGGACTCGCAGTAACCGACTACAAATTTCAACTCACCACCCAGCAAGGCGATACAGCCAACAACGTGTCCGGCGTAACATTTTGGAAATCCGTGCTTGGCGCAACCGATTTGAGTTCACAGCTTGTGAAGGATATTTCGCCGGTATACAACGCTGCAAAAATCAAGCGGCCTGTATTCCTTTATGCCGGTGCCGATGATATTCGCGTGCCGCTCGCCCAGATCAGTAATATGGCGAGTGAACTTAGCAACGAAGGAAATCCACCCAAGGCGTTCGTGATCAAGAAAAGAGAAGGCCACGGCTACGGCACGGTGGAGAATAATGTGGATCTCTACACGCAGATGTTGGCGTTCCTGAGCGAGCAAATTGGTAAATGAATGTTTCATGTTAAAAAAGGCCACCCTCGGGTGGCCTTTTTGTTGATGACATCAAACCATTACTGCATCAACGTTTTCTCCATAAACTTGATCTGCGCATAAAACAAAAAATCCGAATTTGATTTTTTCGCGAATCCGTGACCCTCGTCCAGCGCCATCAAAAACCACACTGGCGTATTCTGTTTTTTCAACTGCGCAACCATTTGCAGAGCTTCGGTGTAAGGCACGCGCGGATCGTTTCTGCCCTGCACCACAAATAGCGGCTTGTTGATTTTCTGCGCGTTGTTGAGCGGCGAAATTTTCTCAAGAAACTTGCGCATCTCCGGATCACGCTCATCGCCGTATTCGACGCGCCGCAAATCGCGGCGATAGCTTTCGGTGTTGGTGAGAAACGTGACCCAGTTGGAAATGCCGACCGTGTCGATGGCACCGGTGATGCGGTCAGGATAGTTGGTTGAGACTGCCAGGGCCATGTAGCCACCATAGCTGCCGCCCATGACCAACACTTTGGCCGCGTCAAGATCCGGCTGATCCTTGACCCAGTCGAACAACGCGCCGATGTCCTTCACCGAGTCTTCGCGCTTCATACCGTTGTCCATGGCCAGAAAAGTTTTCCCAAAGCCGCTGGAGCCGCGCACATTTGGGTAGAGCATTGCAAAACCGGATTCGTTGAGCATGTAATTATTGCGACCGATAAAGCCGGGGCGTGCTTGCGCTTCCGGCCCGCCGTGGATGTTGATGATCAGCGGCCGTTTGCCGGGGAATTTTTTCGCATCCGGCTGGTAGAGAAAACCGGAAATCATCAGACCATCAAAGCTTTTCCAGCGCACCAGTTTCGGCTCGGCGAAATCGAGCGGATTCAGCGCCGAGCTGCCGCTGCTGGTCCAGCGTGTAATTCTGGTCGTGGCGGTATTCCAAGAGTACACGTCGCCGGGCGAACGCGACGAGGTGACATTGAAGGCAAGCTCGGCACCAGTGTCAACTTTTTTATTCGTGTCGTCGCTGGCATCGTCATTGCCGTCATCAAGTCCGCCTTTCCATCGCAGGCCGGAAATTTCGCCGGGCAATAACGCCGGGCGCGGCAGTTCCGCAAGTGTGGTCAAGTCGAGAAAGCGCAGCACGCTTGAGCCATCTTCGTTGGTAATGAACGCGATGCGTTTGGCTTTGGTGGAAATAGAAAAATCGCTGACATCGTGTTGCAACTTCGGCGTGAGCACCGTTTCCTTGGCCGTTGCCAAATCGATCATCACCAGACGGCGATATTCGCTGCCGCGATCCGAGGTGGTGAATAGTTTTTTACCATCTCGCGAAAAGCGCGCAGCACCGTATGCAATCGGCGCTTCGCCGACTTTCGTTTCAGCGGTCACGCGCTTTTTTTCTCCACTGGAAATATTCATCGTCCAGATATGTGACTCGTTGGCGGAAAGATATTCGGAGAACACCAGTGTTTTGTCGTCTGGTGAAAAACGGAAGTTGAACCAGCGGCCGCCGTCAAACGTCGCGATTGTTTTAGCACTTGCAGGTAGTAGCGGATCCTGCATGACCAGCTTGGTCATCGGCATGCGCGACGCATTGTTGCGATCAATCGTGGTCGTGGTGTAAATAATGCGATCGCCCTTCCTGTTCCACGAGGGCGCGCTGGCGCGCTCTTTCGCGTCGGAAATCGCCGTCACCATTTTGCTGGCGAGATCCAGACGATAAATCTGGAATACCTCGTCGCCGCCGGTGCCTTTCTCAAACAAAATATACTCGCCCTTTTTTGGCTGGAACGATGCGCCGCTCACCGCATCGGGAAAGTCGGTGAGCGCTACCGGCTTCATTCCCGGTGCCGAGACCAGATGCAGCTGCTGGGTATTCTTAAGACGCGACCGTACCAGCAGCGCAGTTTGCGCCGGGTGCCACGACACGATGCTGGAGGAATTGAAATCGGTGTACGCCTTTACTTTTGCGACCAGTTCTTCGCTGATCGGCGGCACGCCGTCAACGACCAGGTTGTCGGCTGGTTTGATAAATTGGGCTTGCGCCGAGGTGACGGCGATTGCGGCAATTAAAGATACGAAGCTGCGATGTAATGCGGATTTCATAGCTACTTTCCTTGAGTGACAACGGGACGGGATGGATCGGATACCCACTCGCTCCACGATCCGGCGAATAATTTTGAGCCTGCAAGTCCGGCATATTCCATCGCAAATATATTCGCGCAAGCGGTGACACCGGAGCCGCAGTAATGCACCACTTGATCGGCACGTTTGTGGTTCGTTATCGCGGCGAATTCGTTTTTGATTTCACTTGCCGCGCGAAATGTGAGGTCGCTATTGAGATTGGCTTTGTAGAACCGGTTTAGCGCACCCGGAATGTGTCCCGCCACCGGATCAATCGGCTCCACCTCACCGCGATACCGCTCTGCGGGACGTGCATCAAGCAACGAAAAATTCGTGTCTTCAATGTGTGCCGCTACTTCCGTAGCGCTCCACACCATGAGCGGATTGGCATTCCCACGCAGCGGCACGGGTGAGGGCGCAGGAACGTCGGTTGCAAGCGTGCGACCCTCAGCGATCCACTTTGGAATACCACCATCGAGCAACAAAATTTTGGTGAGGCCAATCCAGCGCGCCATCCACCACAGGCGCGACGCAAACTGTCCGCCGACATCATCGTAGGCGACGATGGTCGACGTATTTGATACGCCGTGCCGCGCGAGCAAAGCGGTAAACGCGGCGGGAGATGGCAGCGGATGACGGCCGTTGCTGCCGGTCTTGTCGCCGGACAAATCGGTATCAACGCTCACAAAATGCGCACCGGGAATATGCCCTTCGCGATATTGGCGCTCACCCTTGCCGAGGTCGAATAAATCGTGGCGACAATCGAAGATGACCCAATCAGGATCGTGACAATGCGGCGACAGATTTTCAGTGTTGACGAGCATGAGGGCTATCGGCAAAAGCGTTTATTATGCCGCTGATTTCAGGATACCTCGCGGAAAAAATCAATCTTCTTCCGCCGGTAAATTTGGCGTGGTGTTACCCGGTTTCTCACTCGTCCATTTCGCCAGTAGCCCGCTCACCATGATGACCAGCATGCCGACCCAGCCCAGCAAGGGCAATTGTTCATCGAAAAAAAACATGCCGATAAGCGCGGCAAATATCACCGTCGAATAGGCGAACACGCCAACCACCTGCGTGTTGCCGCTGTGATAGGCGCGAGTCATCGCCAACTGCGCCAAGGTCGCTAAAAATCCCATGCCCAGCAGTGGCCAGACATTGCCGACGTTGACCGGATGAAATGGGCCATCGACCGGCTGCACCAGTGCCGAGCCCAGTGTGCCGATCACGCAAAAATAAAACACCACCCGCCAGGCTGGCTCGCCCGCGTCACCCAATTTCTTCACGTTCACGTACGCGCACGCGGCGAAAAATCCCGACGCAAGTCCAATCAAGCCGGGCACCGCTTGATTGCTGGCGAATGTCGGCCGCAGCACCATCGCCATGCCGACGAAGCCGAGCGTGATTGCCGCGAGCAGACGCGGTTTCAAGCGCTCTTTCAGCAATAAAACCGATAACAACGTGAGCCAGATCGGCGAGGTGTAATTGAGCGTGATGGCGGTGGCCAGTGGCAATGCAGTCATCGCGTAAAAATAAGCCACCAGCGAGATCGTGCCGGTCGCACCGCGCCAGAAGTGGCCCTTCCAGAAAGCCGTGCGCGGAGACTCGCGTTGCCAAAGTAGAAAACTGCCGATTGCGAAGAGGCCAAACATCGAACGATACATCGCCAACTCGGCGCCGCTGAATTGGGAGCCAATGAATTTTGCCAGCGCGCCCACCAACGCGAATAGTGCGCCTGCGACGAGCATCCAGGAGGAGGTCATGTGGTGGCGTCTAGGGATGCATTTGCCGGCATCGCGTCGTCGCTGCTCATCGGCTCCTTCCCCAGCTATGTGGGGGAAGGTTGGGATGGGGGTGTGTTTGCAAATGGAGCATAAATTTTAGAAACGCCCCCGTTCATTGGCTCATCCCGCCCCAACTCGCACCGCAAAAATTCATGGAAATGCACCATGCCATCTTCCATCGGCGATTGATATGGCCCTTGTTCATCGCGTCCCTCCTGCCACAACAATTTGCGCCCGTCGTTCATGCGCTGGCAGATTTCTTCATCTTCCAGCGCGGTTTCGTCATAGGCTTTTTGTTCGGCCGCGATAAATTCGGGCTCGAACAGGGCGATTTCTTCCGGGTAATAAAACTCGACGATGTTGGTGCAATGATCGGGCCCGCGCGGCACGATGGTCGAAATCACCAGCACGTGCGGATACCACTCGACCATGATATTCGGGTAGTAGGTTAGCCAGATCGCGCCCTTGGACGGCGCAATGCCACCGCGAAACTTGAGCACCATGTCGTGCCATTTTTTGTACGTTTCGGTGCCCGGTCGCGCCAGCGCTTTATTGACGCCGACCGTTTGCACACTATACCAATCGCCAAATTCCCAATCGAGTTTGTCGCAATCGACAAATTTCCCCAGGCCCGGATGAAACGGCTCAACGTGATAATCCTCGAGATACACTTCGATGAATGTTTTCCAGTTGAAGTTGTATTCGGTGACTTCAACTTTATTGAGCACGTGACCGGCGAAATCGAGATCACCTGCGCAGCCAAGGCGACCGAGATCGGCGGCGATATTGCGCGGCCCCTGGAACAACATGCCGTTCCATTTCTGCAAATGTTTTTTCGGCAGATCGAGACACGGCTGCTGCGGAAAATGCGGCGCGCCGAGCAGCTTGCCCGCGCCATCGTACGTCCAGCGATGCAGCGGACAAACAATATTGCCGGTCGGCAATTGACCTGCGCCTTTGAGCATGACCGCCTGGCGATGACGGCAAATATTTGAAACCAGATTAACGTCGTGGCCATTGTTAATGAGCGCCCATGCGCCGTTGGTCATTTCCAGGGCACGAAAATCGCGGTTCTGCGGCACCATTAATTCATGGCCGACATAGCCCGGGCCGTTTTTGAAAAAAACGTTCATCTCGCGCTCATAAATGGCGCGTTCAAAATACCAGCTAACAGGAAGTTGCGTCGTGACGGGAGCAAGCTCGCGCGCACCGAATAGTTCGGACATAGTCCTTACCTCCAATGTATCCGATCAAAAAATTGCGGATAAACCAAAGTAAAAACACCTGGGC
>JANMPY010000653.1:0-2282 GCA_031370095.1 Betaproteobacteria bacterium | reverse complement strand
AAAAATCCCAAAACCAGGGCCGCGCAGATTGCCTGCCGCCTGCAAGCGCGCCATCGGCTGTGTCTTACCGGCACGCCGATGGAAAATCATCTGGGCGAGCTGTGGTCGCTGTTTCGTTTTTTATTGCCGGGCTTACTCGGTGAGGAAAAAGCATTTCAGCGCGATTATCGCAAGCCGATTGAGAAAGAGGGCGATGTCGCCCGCCAGCAGTTTCTCGCACGCAGAATCCATCCGTTTTTACTCAGGCGAACGAAAGATTTGGTCGCGTCCGAATTACCCGCCAAAACATTGGTCACGCGCGCGATTGAATTTGAATCAGCGCAAGCAGATTTGTATGAGACGGTACGCGCTGCAATGGATAAGCGGGTGCGCGACGAAATCGCCGCGAAAGGCATTGGTCAAAGCCACATCGTGGTGCTCGATGCCCTGCTGAAATTACGCCAAATTTGCTGCGACCCGCGCCTGTTAAAAACCGCGCGCAAAGCCAAACCACCGCCATCAGCCAAGCTCGAGGCGCTGCTGGAAATGCTCGACGAATTGCTGGCCGAGGGCCGCAGTATTTTGTTGTTCTCGCAGTTCACCAGCATGCTTGAGCTGATCGAAGCCGCGCTCGAAGTGCGCCAAATTGCCTACGTGAAACTGACCGGCGCAACGCGGGACCGCAAAAAGCCGATTGAGCAATTTCAATCGGGCGAGGTGAAACTTTTCCTCATCAGCTTGAAAGCCGGTGGCACCGGGCTCACGCTAACCGCCGCCGACACCGTAATCCACTATGACCCCTGGTGGAATCCGGCGGTGGAAAATCAGGCCACTGATCGCGCGCATCGGATCGGCCAAACCAAACCGGTGTTCGTCTATAAGCTCATCGCCAAAGGCACACTGGAAGAGCGCATCGTCGAGTTGCAACAGAAAAAAGGTGCGCTCGCGGCGGGGCTGCTGGATGGGGATGCCAAAGCGGCCACGTCGCTTGGTGCGGGTGAGTTGCAGGCGCTGTTTGAGCCGATGCCGGGGTGAGAGATTTTGCCCAGAGCGAAAATGGGAACTTCTAAAAACCCAGTCGTACCGGCGAAGGCCGGTATCCAATTTTTATAAATAACGGATACTGCTGGCAAACTTGGATCCCGGCCTACGCCGGGAAGACAATTTCGAGATTTTTAGAAGATCCCAAATTAGAAACTCTAGCACTGGCGCGACGTTCGGGCCACAAATGGCTGCAAACACCTGCGGATATTCGCTCTATGCGTATGATGCATTTTCGAATTGTGCGGATCGCAAATTAAAAAGCCCACACTCAGCGGGCTTTTTAATTTGGGGTGGATGATGGGGTTCGAACCCACGACAACTGGAATCACAATCCAGGACTCTACCGCTGAGCTACACCCACCGTTGATCTTTGCGATGCTTATCCGCCGCTTGTTGGTACGCCCGACAGGACTCGAACCTGTTACCCCCGGCTTAGAAGGCCGGTGCTCTATCCAGATGAGCTACGGGCGCAACGTCGATCACTACAGCCGAAAGCAACGATCTCGATTCACAAACATGAATACACTGAATCGAGCGAAATAAAATGGTCGGGGCGATAGGATTCGAACCTACGACATCCTGGTCCCAAACCAGGCGCGCTACCGGGCTGCGCTACGCCCCGACTGTGATACGCGAATCGCAAATTATACGCGGGAACTGGCTTCGAGGGCAAACCTTGCCTGCATATTTCACGTTCGAACAAGTTACAGGCGACTCTGGACACAAAAAAACAAAGCGGCTCGAAGGCCGCTTTGTTTGATCACGGCAATTACGCCCAAGCTTAGGCTTGCGGAGTACTTTCCGGCGCTGGAGACTCAGCCCGCGGCGCACGTGGCGGTGCTTCGGTCAATGCCTTCATGCTCAAACGCACACGGCCTTTGTCGTCGGCCTCCATCACTTTGACTTTCACAATTTGGCCTTCCTTAAGATGATCGGCAACGGCGTTAACCCGTTCGTGCGCAATCTGCGAAATGTGCAGCAAACCGTCTTTACCCGGCAGCAATTGCACGATGGCACCGAAGTCCAGCAAACGCACCACCGGGCCTTCGTAGACGCGACCAATTTCGACTTCGGCAACGATATCCTCAATACGTTTCTTGGCGGCTTCACCGGCTTCGCTGGAGACGCAGGCGATGCTGATATTGCCTTCATCGTCGATGTCGATCTGCGTGCCGGTTTCGCGCGTCAGCGCCTGGATCACGCTGCCGCCCTTGCCGATGACTTCGCGAATCTTGTCGGGATTGATTTTCATCTTGATG
>JANMPY010000631.1:0-3161 GCA_031370095.1 Betaproteobacteria bacterium | reverse complement strand
GCCAAACATGACTATCGGACTGGCCGACGGCGTCAACCAGATAACTTCGGTGCTTTCAGGCGAAACCGCGTTTCAACTTTATGACACCTACGGATTTCCAATCGACCTAACCGCCGACATCGGACGTGAGCGCGGCTTCGAAGTCGATATGGCAGGCTTCGACAAAGCCATGGTCGCACAGCAGGAGCGTTCGCGTGCGGGTTCCAAATTCAAGACCGGTGCAGCGTTGCAATATACCGGTGCCAAGACGCAATTTCGCGGCTACGACTCGCTGTCTGAAGAAGGACGCGTGGTGGCGCTGTATCGCGATGGTTCGCCGGTGAGCCGCCTGGCTGCTGGCGAAGAAGGCATCGTGGTGCTCGACGTCACGCCGTTCTACGCCGAGTCGGGCGGTCAGGCGGGTGACACAGGCGAGCTGTCCAAGGGTGGTTCCTGCCTCACGCTTTTTGAGGTGCAGGATACGCAAAAAATTCAGTCTGATGTATTCGGCCACGTCGGCACGATGACCACCGGCGAGCTGTCAATCGGTGATACGGTTGCTGCGAGCGTTGATACGCAAATCCGCCATCGCAACATGCGCCATCACTCGGTAACGCACTTGATGCATAAAGCGCTGCGCGACGTATTGGGCGCGCATGTCCAGCAAAAAGGCTCGCTGGTCGATGCCGATAAAACGCGTTTCGACTTTGCGCACAACGCACCGATGACGGCGGCAGAAATCGCCAAGGTGGAAAGTATCGTCAATGCTGAAATTCTCGCCAACGTCGCCACCGAGGCGCGCGTAATGGATCTGGAGTCGGCGCAAAAAACCGGTGCCATGATGTTGTTCGGCGAAAAATATGGCGATGAAGTGCGCGTGCTGGAGATTGGTTCGTCGAAAGAGCTCTGTGGCGGCACGCATGTGGCGCGCACTGGCGACATCGGCTTGTTCAAGATCGTGTCTGAGGGCGGTGTGGCCGCTGGCGTGAGGCGCGTTGAAGCGGTGGCAGGCTCGGTGGCGTTCGATTACGTGCAGTCGTTGGATCGCAGGCTGTCGCACGCAGCAGAATTATTGAAATCTCAACCAGCTGACGTTGAAAATAAAATTTTGCAGTTGCTGGAAAATGTGAAGACGCTGGAGAAGCAACTCGGCACGATGAAATCAAAACTTGCCGCGTCGCAAGGTGATGAATTGCTGTCTCAAACCGTCGAGGTCGGCGGCGTGAAAGTCCTCGCGACCAAACTCGATGGCAGCGACGCAAAAATTTTGCGTGAGACGATGGATCAGTTGAAAAACAAATTGAAATCCGCAGTGATTGTGTTGGCCGTCGCGGATGGCGACAAAGTCAGCTTGGCCGCTGGCGTGACCAACGATCTGATTGGAAAATACAAAGCCGGCGATTTGGTGAATCACGTCGCGCAACAGCTTGGCGGCAAGGGTGGTGGCAAGCCGGACATGGCGATGGCGGGCGGCACGAATGCGGCGGCGTTGCCGACAGCATTGGCGAGTGTCAAAGATTGGGTCGCGCAGCGCACCGCATAAAGCGCCAACAGGAAAATATTTTGTTCGAAATATTCAAACACTGTCCGCGTTGCACGACTGAATTAATTGACCGCGAAATCAATGATGATGGCGGCGTTCGAATTCGTCGCGCCTGCCCGGCTGACAATTGCGGCTTCGTGCAGTGGCAAAATCCGACGCCGGCCGTCGGCGCATTGGTCGAGCACGAAGGCGAGATCGTCCTCGCACGCGGCGCGGGCTGGCCGGAAGGTGCGTTTGCACTGGTCACGGGCTACCTGGAAAAAAATGAAGACCCGAAAATCGGTGTCGCGCGTGAGGTGAAGGAAGAACTCAATCTCGATGTGGTCGCGACGACACTGATCGGCAATTATATTTTTGAGCGCAAGAACGAAATCATGCTCTGCTATCACGTGGTCGCGATCGGCGAAATCAGGATGAGCCCCGAGCTGATCGATTACCGACGCTATAAGCCGCACGAGCTGCGCCCGTGGCCGCGTGCGACCGGGTTTGCGGTCGCGGACTGGATGACATCGCGCGGTCTCGAGGTGAAATTCATAGAACGTCCACCCATCACGGTCATTAAAAATTAATATGGACATTAAAAAAGTAACGCCGGAAACCATCGCCGCTCAGGCGCTGGGATGGATCGATGAAACGACCAAGGCAGTGTCGCCACCGATCCACATGAGCACGACTTATATCCGCGACGCCGATAACCAGTACCGCAATGGTCGCGTTTATGCGCGTGATCACAACCCCAGCTTTGATCAGGCCGAGTCGGTGATTTGTGCGCTTGAGCATGGCGCGCAGGCGGCGCTGTTTGCCTCCGGCATGGCCGCAGCCACTGCTGTGTTTCTGGCGTTAAAGCCTGGTGACCACGTGATTGCGCCAAAGGTGATGTACTGGTCCTTGCGTAATTGGCTGTTGAATTTCGCGATGCAGTGGGGCTTGGTGGTTGAATTCATTGATCTCCACGACACCGATCAACTGAAGCGTGCGATGCGGCCCGGCAAAACAAAATTGGTGTGGGCCGAGACACCGGCAAATCCGCTGTGGACAATTACCGATATTGCCGTAACCGCCGAAATCGCCCACGCGGCGCATGCGTTGCTGGCGGTTGACTCCACCGCAGCGTCGCCGGTGCTCACGCAGCCACTCACGCTGGGCGCTGACATCGTCATGCATTCGGCCACCAAGTATTTGAACGGACATTCGTATCTCATCGCAGGCGCTTTGGTCACGGCTGAGGATTCGGATTACTGGAAGCGGGTAAAAATGATTCGCGCGCAAATCGGCGGCACCATGGGCTCGATGGAAGCGTGGCTGTTGTTGCGCGGCATGCGTACGCTCTATCTGCGGGTGGATGGGGCCTGCCGTTCCGCACAGCGCATCGCCGAACACTTTCAGCACCACGCGCAAATTACCGAGGTGTTGTATCCGGGTTTGAAAAGTTTTGCCGGTCACGCGGTGGCGGCAAAGCAAATGCGTGGCGGCTTTGGCGGCATGTTGTCGATACGCATTAAAACGGGAGAAGCCGCAGCGATTGCAACGGCGGCTAACGTGGCGTTGTGGAAACGCGCCACCTCGCTCGGTGGCGTTGAGAGCCTGATTGAGCACCGCGCAAGTGTTGAAGGTGCAGGCACGCCGGTGCCGCTTGATT
>JANMPY010000586.1:0-2367 GCA_031370095.1 Betaproteobacteria bacterium | reverse complement strand
CCCGCATTTGTTTCCGAGCCATCGATGCCATCGGTGTCACAGGCGATGGCGAAAATATTCGCCTGTGCATTCAAATCAATCGCCAACGACAACAAAAACTCGCTGCAACGGCCACCACGGCCAACACCTGCGGTGCGCAATGTCACGGTGCATTCGCCGCCGGAAATAATCGCCACCGGCGGCTTTAGAGGATGGTGATGTTGCTGAATTTGTCTTGCGAGTGCGGCGTGTACTTTCGCCACTTCGCGTGCCTCTCCGGTCACGCTATCGCCGAGAATCATCGGTGTGATGCCGCGCGCCTGAAAAAATGCAGCGGCTCTGGACAGGCTCGCGTAGGGCGTGGCGATCACCTTGTTTTCCACGCGCGCAAAAATGGCATCACCCGGTTTCAACGTTTCCGCAATATCGCCGCGCGCGCCGTTGGATAAATGCCGCATCACCGACAGCGGCGGCACGATGCGATACAAATTAAGAATATCCAGTGCATCCTGATACGTCGACGGATCCGGCGCGGTGGGTCCTGAGGCAATCGCCGAAGGATCATCACCCGTCACATCAGAAATAATCAGCGCCAACACTTGCGCCTTGGTCGCAGCAGCGAGACGCCCGCCTTGAATAGCCGACAGGTGCTTTCTCACCACATTCATTTCCTGAATCGGTGCGCCACTGCTGAGCAAATCCGCCGTCACTGCCTTCAAATCTGCCATGCTGATGCCAGCGACCGGCAATGACAGCAGACTGGATCCTCCGCCCGACACCAGCACCAGCAACAGATCATCGGCCGTCAGCGATTCGGCAAGGGCTAGAATTTCTTTGGTCGCCGCCTCACCCGCATCATCGGGCACCGGGTGGCCTGCCTCCAGCACGCGGATACGCGTAAGCGACGCGGTTTCAATCGAGTCACCATCGTAGCCGTGCGCGTAGCGGGTGATGACGATGCCCTCGAGACTCGCCTCTGCCGGCCAATTATTCTCAACCGCTTTTGCCATCGCCGCTGCCGCCTTGCCAGCACCTACCACCACCGTCCTGCCTTTCGGTGGTTTAGGCAAATGCGCCGGCACAATCACCAGCGGATCCGCCGCCGACAAAGCTGCGCGAAAACTCTCGATCAACAGCTCGCGCGGATTCATTTTCTTGCAGCCGAGCGTTTCGTCGAAACACCCAGCAACGGTGCAAGATAGCGTCCGGTAAAACTCTGCGGCATCTGCGCCAGATCTTCGGGTGTGCCCTGTCCGACAATTTCACCGCCGCCGTCGCCACCTTCAGGGCCGAGATCGATCACCCAATCTGCTGTTTTAATGACGTCGAGGTTGTGCTCAATCACCACCACCGTATTGCCATGTTCGCGCAGGCGGTGCAGCACTTTCATCAACAGATCGATGTCGTGAAAATGCAAACCCGTGGTCGGCTCATCGAGGATGAACAGCGTCTTGCCGGTATCGCGTTTGGATAATTCCAGCGAGAGCTTCACGCGCTGTGCTTCGCCGCCCGACAGCGTGGTGGCACTTTGTCCCAGCCGGATATAGCCCAGGCCGACATCGAGCAGGGTGGTGAGTTTGCGCGCCACCACCGGCACCGGTTTGAAAAATTCAAACGCCAGCTCCACCGTCATGTCCAGCACTTCGTGAATATTTTTGCCCTTGTAGCGCACGTCGAGCGTTTCGCGGTTGTAACGCTTGCCGTGGCAGATATCGCAAGGCACATACACGTCCGGCAGAAAATGCATTTCCACTTTGATGACGCCGTCGCCCTCGCAGGCCTCGCAGCGGCCACCCTTCACATTGAACGAAAAACGTCCCGGCCCGTAGCCGCGCGCACGCGATTCCGGTACGCCGGAAAATAAATCGCGGATCGGCGTAAACAAGCCCGTGTAGGTTGCCGGATTGGAGCGCGGCGTGCGACCGATCGGTGACTGATCGACGTTGATCACTTTGTCGAAATGCTCCAGCCCTTCGATGGACGCAAACGGCGCGGGCTCATCGCTTGAGGCGTAAATATGCTGCGAGACTGTTTTGTACAGCGTGTCGTTGATCAGCGTTGATTTGCCGGAGCCGGATACACCGGTAATGCAAACGAACGCGCCGACCGGCAAATCGAGCGTGACATTTTTCAGATTGTTGCCCGACGCACCCTTGATGCGGAGTATTTTTTTTAAGTCCACTTTGCCGCGCTTTTTTGGCACTGGAATCTGTTTTTTCCCCGACAGATATTGGCCGGTGAGCGACTGCGACGCTCGTTTGATTTCATCCGGCGTGCCTTGCGCAACGACCTGACCACCGTGTACGCCGGCACCCGGGCCCATATCGACGACATGGTCGGCCGCGTTGATGGCGTCTTCATCGTGCTCAACCACGATCACTGAATTTC
>JANMPY010000210.1:0-2846 GCA_031370095.1 Betaproteobacteria bacterium | reverse complement strand
CGCCTATATCGCATTGGCCAATGATCCGGCCGCGATGGTTGATGCCTTGAGTGTGACGCTGCTGTCAGCGGGCATCAGCGCGCAGTTCCGCACGCAGCTGATCGACATCGTCACCAAGCTCACCGATAGCAACGCCACCACACAAGCGGCCGAACGCTTCAAGACTGCGCTGTGGCTGATGTTCAGTTCCCCCGAATATTCGATCCAGAAGTAAGGACCCATCATGAAAACATTCAACTTGCACAAAGACCGCCGTCAATTCATGAAAATGATGGCCGCCGCCGCCGGCACGCCGATGATGGCCAATATCATGCAGGCCGCTTACGCTGCAGGCCCTTACAACGATTACCGCGCGCTGGTGTGCGTGTTTTTGTTTGGTGGCAATGACGCACAAAACATGATCATCCCGCTGACTCTTGGCGCCGGTGGCGAATACGAAAAGTACGTGGCCGGGCGCGGCAATCTGGCCATTCCCGCAGCGAACGCGATCCCGGTTGCCGCCGGTGTCAGTGGCCGCAGCTTTGGATTTCATCCCAGCTTGGCCGGTTTGGCCAATATTTTTAACGCCGACAAACGACTCGCCGCGATCACCAATGCGGGTGTGTTGCTGCAACCCACATCGCTCACCCAATACCGGGCCAAGACCCTGCTGCCGCCGCAATTGTTTTCGCACTCGGACATGCAAAGCCACTGGCAAACCGGTCGCGCCGATTTTCCCGCGCTCACCGGCTGGGGCGGGCGGATGGCGGACTTGATTGAATCGGCCAATGGCAACAGCCAGGTGTCAGTATCGATTTCGGCGGCCGGGCAGAACCTGTTCCAAAAAGGCAATAGCGTGGTCGCGTACGCTGTCTCCGGCTGGAGCAACTCGAAGAGCGTGATCGCCAAACGGCTGCGCTCGTATCGCGACTGGGATGCCTATTCTGCGACGCGTCCGAATCCGCAGGCGGCGTTCGAAAATCAACTCAGAATCGCCCGCACCAATTTGCTCGAAGACCAATGGGGCGATCAAGCGACACGCGCCTTGACCACCGGCGATTTTGTCGGTGCGTCGCTCTACAACGTTGACGCTACGGGCGCACCGATCAAGGACGCGGCTGGCAACGTCTCGGAAAAATTCCCGATCACACCAGACCCGCCGACAAGCTTTACCAACTCGGCCGGCAACGCGCAAACCAATCGCCTCGCAGGCCAGTTGCGCTCGGTGGCGAACATGATCGCCGCGCGCAACACGCTCGGCGTGAAACGGCAGATATTTTTTGTGTCCTTAGGCGGCTTTGATAATCACGGTGATCAATTCAAAGACTCCAATACGCCAGCAACACCGATATTGAGCGGCCTGCATTCTGATTTGATGAAGCAGCTCGATCAGGCGCTCACCTGGTTTTACCGATGGACCGAGGCGCAAGGGATTGCCGGTAACGTCACGTCATTCACCATGTCGGACTTCGGGCGGACGCTCACCTCCAACGGCGCGGGCAGCGATCACGGCTGGGGCACGCACTGCTTCGCGCTCGGCGGCGCGGTCGATGGCGGCAAGTTTTACGGCGGCGCGGCGGCGGGGTCAGAATTCCCGAACGTGGTGTTGACGGGGCCCAATGATGTCGGCCAGGGGCGGCTACTGCCGGTCACGTCGGTCGATGAATACGGTGCCACGTTTGCACGATGGATGGGTGCCTCGACCGGCGAGCTCACTACGGTATTTCCAAATCTCGGGCGGTTTGCGCGCAACACTGGGATGACTTTTTTACCTTAGCGACAGTACGCGGTCGGCGGTCGCGCGGCGGCGCGTTAGTGCTGCTAAAGTCGCCGCAAAAACGAGGCAAAGTCTAGCGCTGGCGGGCGTTTCGGGGCATTTTTAGCCTGTCAGGCGCGCTGGTGCTGGTGTTTCATCCCTCGTCGAGACCCACAATCCCTCCGCCTTGCAGGCCGCGTGTCCGACTGCATTCGGTCACCGTTTCGCAGACGCGTCCCACGGGACGCGAAACCCCGCTACACCCGTTGCGCCATCTGCTCCAGCAGCTTGCTATATTCCTCAAGTTTTTTGTAAAGCAGCCGCACTTCCAGCATGTTACGGATACGCGTTTTGACTTCGACGAGATCGAATGGCTTACTGATGAAATCCTTCGCGCCCGCCTGCAAGGCGCGTAGTTTGTGATTCGGCTGGGCGGTGATCACGAGTACCGGAAGATAGCCATCGGCAGCAATCGTCTTGAGACCTTCGATCACCTCGAAACCATCCATCACCGGCATTTGCAGATCGAGCAGAATCAGATCGTAGTGGTGCGCGCGATGCAGCGCGCAGACTTCCTGCGGGTTCATCGTTGACGTCACGTGGGTATAGCCCGCCCCGCGCAGCAATTGTTCAAGCAAAAGCACATTCGATTCCTGATCATCAACGATCAGGATGCGGCCGCTAAAAATATGGAATTCACTAATGATCATGCTTTTTCCTTTTTGTCGGCGTGGCCCGATGTCGTCTGCGCAAAGATCAGCGCGACATCCAGCGCATCCATGAACTCGACAACCTTGATCGGTTTGGTGAGGTAGTTGAAGAATCCGGCTTCGAGGCCTTTCTCGATATCGCTCGGCACCGCATTGGCGCTCAAGGCAATAATGGGGATGTGCGCGGTCAGCGGGTCTTTCCGGAGAATTTTCATCGCTTCAGTTCCGCTGATGCCGGGGAGGTTGATGTCCATCAAAATTACCTCCGGCTGATGGGTGCGCGCAAATTCGACGCCGAGATTGCCGTCTGGCGCTGAGAGCAGGCGCAAATCGGCGCGGCGGGCGATGAGTTGCGCGACCAGTTCGAGATTGGCCGGATTGTCTTCCACGTAGAGCAGGGT
>JANMPY010000580.1:0-1906 GCA_031370095.1 Betaproteobacteria bacterium | reverse complement strand
TACGACTCGGCAGCTGCGGCACCGGTACCGAAGGTGAGACTGTCGCCGAAACCCAGCACCACATCGTTGGCACCGAGTGGCGATAGTTGCGCGGGCTTGCCGCAGCCGGTAAGCAGCGCGGCGAGCAAGGTCGCTCGAAGCAGGTTCGCAAAAATAAATGAAAACAATTTCATCACGATGTCTAAAGTGTAATGCGGTCAGCCCCGCCGCGCCAAACGCCAGCACCGGTGCGGTCGCTGGCGGCATTCAAGACAGCGCAATTCGTCCACGAAATCTGCACCCTGTCATATCGAAGCGAGCTTTGATCGCGTCACGCCCATCATTCGCGATGGCACCTGATAACTTGTGTTGCACGTGACGCCAACATCGCAGGCATGACGCAGCACTCTGCATCCGTTGCCGCCAACCCGTCTGCGAGCCAAGAAAAAACAACAGTAAGGAGAGAACGATGAACAACTTACAGAAATATGGCGGCATGTCGGCGATGGCTGCTGCGGCCACTTTCGTGGCGGGGTTCTGGCTGTATTTCACCTTGCTGATTCCCGCGCAATACGGCTCACTCAAGGTAGCACCGGTGAAGCACGCTGCGTTTCTGGTGGAACATCGCACGACGATGTATGCATGGAATTTGATCATCTACGTCGTCTTCGGCATTCTGATGGTGATTCTGGCGCTGGCGCTTTACGAGCGACTAAAAACCGGTGCGCCGGCATTGATGCGGACGGCAACGGCCTTTGCGCTCATCTGGGCAACGCTGGTCATTGCCAGCGGCATGGTCGCCAACATTGGCACCGACATCATCGTCCAACTCTATGACAAAGATCCAGCGCTGGCGGCATCGTTCTGGCTGTCCTCAATGCTTGTCGTGAACGGTTTGGGCGGCGGCAATGAGATTGTCGGCGGCATCTGGCTGCTGCTGGTCAGTTTGGCGGCGCTGCGTTCACACGGGCTACCCAAGGCGATGAGTTATTTCGGCGTCGTCATTAGCGTGGCAGGGCTGCTGACGACGATCCCGCCGCTGAAGGAGTTAGGGTCGGTATTCGGGCTGGGGCTCATTGCGTGGTTCGCGTGGGTGGGCGTGCAATTGTTGCGCAATGGTAGAGCTTGACGGTTCTTAAGCCAATTTTTTACTTCGCACGCGCCCTGCAAGGCGGAGGGATTTACGGTCGCAAAAATTGACGCCCGCCAACACCATCGCTTTTGCGCGACAATGCGTGCTTCGCTTAAAAACATGAATCGCTCTCAAGCTATATAACGAAGAGCGAACCATGCCGACCCGGATTCAGGAGTGACCATCATGACCTACGCGGCTCTCACCGGTTGGGGCAAATGCCTGCCGCCTGCGATTCTCACGAATGCTGATCTGTCGACTTTCCTGCCGACGGACGACGCGTGGATCACCAGCCGCACCGGCATGAAGGAGCGCCGCATCTCTCACGTATCGGGGATCGAGATGTCCTACGTCGCAGCGATGCGTGCCTTGGCGTGTGCGGGGGTGAAAGCGGAAGAGCTCGATTTTATTATTTACGGCAGTTGCAGTTTCGATGAGCACGTGCCGAATTCCGCATCGGGCTTACAGATAAAACTGGGCGCGCACAAAGCGGCGGCGATGGATGTGAATACCGCCTGCACCAGTTTTCTTTATGGCATGTCGACGGCGACCGCGTTTATCAAATCGGGTGCCGCAAAAAAAGTGCTGGTGATCGGCGTGGAGCACATTTCCAAATTCATGGATTGGCAGAATCGGAATGTTTCGGTGCTGTTTGGCGATGGCGCGGCGGCGTGCGTGTTCGAGGCGAGCGAACATGAAGAAGGCGTGATCGCGCAAAAGCTGCAGTGCTTCGCCGATGCGCGCCAAACCTTGCGCGTACGTGGCAAGGGCGCGGCTTACGCCAACATCGGTGTG
>JANMPY010000562.1:0-1666 GCA_031370095.1 Betaproteobacteria bacterium | reverse complement strand
GGAAGGAGCTGATGCAGAATCCACTGATTCTGGCGACGGTGAGCGGCGTGCTTTACTCAATATCCGGGCTGCCACTGCCGGAGGTGGTGCAATTGCTGATATCCCGAATGGGTGCTGCCTCACTCGCCTGCGGCCTGTTGTGTGTAGGTGCAGCGCTGGTGATGAAAAATGTCGGCAAGAACGCTGTGCTCATCAGTTATTTTACGGTCGTGAAATTGATTGTGTTGCCCGTCACCGCCATCGTCACGGCACGCGCGCTTGGCGTAACCGGCGTATTCTTTGACATGGTGGTTTTATTTGGCGCGCTTCCCACCGCCACCTCCGCGTACGTGCTGGCGGTGCGCATGGGTGGCGACGGACCGCTGGTTGCGCAGGGCGTGACGGTCTCAACACTGCTCGGCATGCTGTCGATCCCGCTGTGGTTAAATGCCAGTAGATTTCTATAAAGGCCAAAAGGAAAAATCATGCGTCTTGAAGATGAAAAAGAAAGTGACAACGTTGAAGATGGTCGGCGCTCGGGTGGCGGAATGGGCCGCGTCGGCGGGGTCGGTATCGGCACGGTGGTCATCGCCTTGGTGGCGAGCTATTTTTTGGGCATCGATCCATCGACGATCTTGAACGTCGCGCAAACGGTACAGGGCCCGGGTAGCGCTGCGACATCCAAACCAATCGATCCGGCAACCGATCCGGATGCCCAGCTAAAGTCGGAAATGAGCAAAGTATTGCGCAAAACCGAAGACACGTGGGGGAAAATTTTTGCGGAGTCGGGCAGCCAGTATCAAAAACCAAAACTGTTTTTGTATAGCGGGCAAACCAACACCGCATGCGGCGCAGGCCAGGCGGCGATGGGGCCGTTTTATTGCCCGGGCGACCAGAAGGTTTATCTCGACATGGCGTTCTTCCGCGAGATGGAGCAACGCTTTCGCGCCGGTGGCGACTTTGCACGCGCCTACGTGATCGCGCATGAGATTGGCCATCACGTGCAGAATCTGACCGGCGTCACCGAGAAAACAGATGCGATGCGGGATCGGGTATCGAAAACGGAATACAACAAGATTTCGGTGCGCGTTGAGTTGCAGGCGGATTGTTTTGCCGGTGCGTGGGCCTACCATTCCAATCGCGCCAAACCATTTCTCGACCCCAACGATGTCGATGAGGCGTTGAAAGCCGCGAACGCGATCGGTGACGACATGTTGCAAAAACAGGCACGCGGTGTCGCGGTGCCGGACTCGTTTACGCACGGCAGTTCCGCGCAACGCGCTCGCTGGTTCAAGACCGGTTTTGACACCGGTAGTTTGAAGGCCTGCGATACGTTTGCGGCGCGGGAGTTGTGATTTTATTTTTGGATTGAGCGGGTGCGCGAGTTGTCGAAAAAAACGGCACGCCAAAGCGTGCCGTTTTTGTTTTGCAAACCGCGAAAAATTTATTCGCTTTTGGTCTGCGTCGACACGTAATCGAGCTTCTCTTTAATCCGCGCCGATTTGCCTGAACGATCACGCAAATAATAAAGCTTGGCACGGCGTACATCGCCACGGCGCTTCACTTCGATCGAGGCGATGGTAGGGGCGTAGGATTGGAATGTGCGCTCCACGCCTTCACCGGAGGAAATTTTCCGGACGATGAAGGATGAATTGAGGCCGCGATTGCGCTTGGCAATGACGACGCC
>JANMPY010000558.1:0-3862 GCA_031370095.1 Betaproteobacteria bacterium | reverse complement strand
CAAGTTTGTTTACCTTGTCGTTGTTCTGCGCGGTGTACCAGCCCATCGTCGAGGTGCCCCACGACCAGCCGAGTAGATTCAGTTTGAGCGCGCCACGGCGTTTAAGAATGTAGTTCACCGCTGCACTCACATCTTTCACGGCCTGCTCGGTGCGTACGATCGGGCCGTTCGCCTCGGCGGGCTGGCTCATTTCCGGCGGTCGCGTCGATTTGCCGTAGCCGCGCAAATCAACCAGATAAACATCGTAACCATGACTGGCGATGTAATCCATCCACGACATTCCATTCAACTGCAGATCGAACGCGGTCTCCGACGGGTAGGTCGAGCCGTGTACGTAGAGGAGTATTTTTTCGTTGGCAAACGCATTCACGCCCTGCGGATGTTTGTTGCGCACGTAGAGATCGATACCGGCGTCGCCGGAGGGCACCATGAATTCTTCCATGACTATTTTCAGCGGCGGTCTCGTTTCCTCGGCGGCAATCGCGGCGCTACTACAGATGGCGAACAATAAAAGCGCAACATATTTTTGGAACGTGCGAACAAATATCCGAGACGAAGCGATCATGAAGATTCCCCTTTTAATTATTGAATGTTAAAAAAGCAGCGGCACCAACAGTAGCATCAGCCACCAGTAATTGCCTTTCACCTCAAAGCTTTGCGCGCTGCTGAACGGCGCGACAAAACCATCCGGATCGGTGGCGCGGTAACGCATGAAATAGGTACCGGCCTCGCCCGGTTTGTCGATGCTGATTTCGGGCTTGTCGAGATTTTTTTCCATCACCAAATCCTTGAATGCGGCATCACGCGCGAGCTGGAATTCAAACCGCTGCATCGGCTCGGCTCCCCACGAAAAGCCGATGCGGTCGCCTTCATCCTTCGGCGGATTCGGCACGGCAGGAACCGGTTTCAGCATGAACGACTGCACGTCGCCGAACGGGCCGTTATCGCCGTCCTTGCGGACACTCGCCGCACGCCAATAGTACTCACCCGGCGTCAATTTTGCGGCTGGCGTGTAGCTGACGCCGCCGTGCGATTTTTCGTCTGCAACGAGCGTTGCAAATGTTGTGTCGTGCGCGAGTTGAAACCGATAGCTCGCCGCCTCACTCGCGGACGCCCAGTTGAACGTCGCGCTGTCGCCGGAAAATTTGGATTTGTTCGCAGGTGCCGACGTGAATGGTGGCTCGGGGCGCGCCTTCAGGCGAAACGGTGTGACCGCATCGCTGCCTTCGATGCCGTTGTTGTCAATTGCCCGCACGCGCAAAAAATACGCGCCGTCAGCGAGATCGGCAAATTTCGCTTCCGCTATTTTGAATACGCCCTCGGCACGCAGATCGGTGAATGCGCTGTCGCTTGCCACCTGCGCACGATAGCTCGAAGCACCGCTCAATTCGGCAAATTTGAAACGCAGCAAAACGCGCTCCTGCAATTTAGCCGTCGCCTGCAAATCCGGCGCGGCGCTAAGCTTCACGGGCTGGATCGGTTGTTTACCCTTCTCGACGACGGTGCCAAACCCGGCGGTGAGGTTGAGGTTTTTCGTTGCCGCCGCGCCGGTCACGTTCACAATGCCTTCGAGCACTTCGCCGCGCGAGGCTTTGCCGTCAGCGTCGCTGGCGACGCGAAATTCGGTGCCGCGCACACCCATGTTTGAGGTCGGCGTGACGATCTCGAATCGTCCCGCCGCATCGCCGCGCTTTTGCACCTTGGCGATCTTTGCTTCAACGCGGCCCGATTCAAGCGCCGTGCGTGTGACCGGCACGCCGCCGGTGTTGGCAATGGTGCGCGCTACCTCAAGTCGCAACTGCGATTTCGACTGCACCACCAGCGTGGATCCATCGGCTAATTTAAGCGTGACGAATCCGTTCTCGCCGGTCTTGATGCCTTGGCCTTCGCTGATCGCGCTACCGACCTGGAGCTTGCCCGCAGTCGATTCCACCGGCCCCTCGAGGGACACGACGTTGGCTATCGCCGGCGTGGTTTTCATGTCGCTGAGCGGAATGCGGATCGGTGTGCCCGGACGAATCCGATGCGGATCGGTAATCTTGTTAAGCTTTTGCAGCGATTGCCAATTCTGCGGCTTGATGAGATAGCGTTTCGCCAGATGGATCAGCGTGTCGCCCGCTTTCGCCGAGTGGGTGTAGGTCAAATTATCGGTTGCGGTGCTGGCAGGCTGCGACCATGCCGCGCTCGCCATCACCATAAACACGAGTGTCGTCGCGCCGGAATAAGCGCGCGTCCATCGCCGGATACCGTAGAAATGTTTCACAAGCTCGCTCCCTGAATGTGCTGTTGCTGTCCCGCAATTGTCTGCTGCGAAGGCTTGCCGCTGCTGGTACGCCTAAGTGTAGCCTTTTTTGACTGCCAGCCAAGCGTGGCTACTGGCGCGCTAGACGCTCACGCACCTGCGCATGAAAATAACCATTCTCCAAATAGCGATACAGATTTTTCCCGGGGCACTCGGTCTCGGCGTAATCGCGATGGCCGCGGATCGCCGCAACCGGCACGTCATGGCGCGCAGCGAGTTGCGCCATCAGATCCACAACCGCATCGAGCTGGGCTAAGTTCGGTTCAACATCCTCAAAATTACCGACGACTTCGATCAGCGCGTGTCCCGCCGGATCGTAGCTGGTGTTGGTGTCGCCCGCATACCGGATATCGCGCCCCTCATATACACGGCCATCGAGGTCGATCGCGAAGTGGTATGGCACATCGATCCAGCCTTTGCTCGTGCGTGACCACGATTGCAGATCACGCATGTATTGTTGCGGATCTTTGCCGCGCGGAAAGGCAACACCCTGATGATGCAGCGTGATGCGATTGATTTTGTGCGGTCGTGCCAGCGTTTCCTTGGCCGCCGTGCCGCCCCATTGCTGAACGCTGATGATGGGCGATGCAGCCGCGCGTTGCATGTCAAGCGATGCGCAGCCGACCATCACCAGTGCGATAAAAATTACAAAAATCGAAGTCAGGGTTCGATGCATAACGGCAATAGTTTGCACGAAAGCGGGATGCGGTGGAGGCGTCCGTGGTGTCGACGCAACCCGCGTAGCGTCGTTGGATGTTTTGGACATCAGATAAATTGCGGGTCAGAAATTGGGATGGTGTCCGCGAGCAGCGAAACCAACGGAGCTTGTCATGGTCACCACTCGAATTGGCGCGATTAACGCGTGGCTGGTAAAAACTCTCCTCGCCACACTCGTGACGTTGACAGCGCACGCGCAATTACTCCCGCCCAATCCGCAGATTGATGCGAGCGGATTTTTAGCCGTAACCGAACAGGCATTGCTGCATCGCGAACAACGTCGCGTTTCCGAACAGGCGTTTTTGCGCATGAGCACCGAGCCCGGCACGGTGGTATTGGATGCGCGCAGCAGCGAAAAATTTCGCGTGATGCACGTGAAAGGCGCGATCAATCTGAGCTTTCCCGACATCACCGCCGCAAGTCTGGCGCGCGTGATCCCGAGCAAACAGACGCGTGTGCTTATCTACTGCAACAATAATTTTTCCAACGAGCTCGGTGCATTTCCCACCAAGCTGCCATCGGCATCGCTGAATTTGTCGACTTACACCGCGCTCTACAATTGCGGCTATCGCAATGTGCTCGAGCTCGGGCCAAACGTGGACGCGAAGACGACCAAGCTCAGGTTGATCGCCGCGCCGCGGCTTCAATAACGTCGCTGCAATTTCCCCGGCCCACGCCAGAATGTATAACACTAGCATTGACGCGGCTTTCAGGGCATAAATGGCTGAGAAAGCGCGCCAGTGATAGTGTTTGTACTTTCGCTGCCGCTTCCCACGAAAATCGCCCTCCGCGTCACTCTTTCTGCCCATTTGCGCCTCTGCTGTCGCCACATGGCGACATGCG
>JANMPY010000516.1:0-2022 GCA_031370095.1 Betaproteobacteria bacterium | reverse complement strand
GGTATGACGAACATCGATAGCAAGGGTGCCGTGATCATGCCGCCGACCATCGGAGCCGCGATGCGCTGCATCACTTCCGAGCCGGTGCCGCTCGACCACATGATCGGAAAAAGCCCCGCGAGAATAACCGCGACGGTCATGGCTTTCGGCCGCACCCGGAGTACTGCACCTTCGCGAATGGCTTCCAGCAAGGCGGACAGGGTGGCGGTGTTATGGGCAAGTTGTTTTTCCCACGCGTGTTTCAGGTAGAGCAACATGATCACGCCGAACTCGGCGGCCACGCCGGAGAGCGCAATAAATCCCACCGCGCTCGCGACCGACATCGCGTAGCCCAGCGCATACATGAGCCAGAAGCCGCCGACCAATGAAAACGGCAGGGTCGCCAGGATGAGCAAGGCTTCGTCGAACCGTTTGAAGGTGAGATAGAGCAGCACGAAGATGATGAGCAAGGTGAACGGCACTACGATCTTCAGCTTGGCGGTGGCGCGTTCGAGATATTCGAATTGCCCCGACCACGCGATCGAATAGCCGGGTGTGAGTTTCACGTCCTTGGCGACTGCCTGCTGCATGTCCTTCACTGCCGATTGCAGATCGCGGCCACGGATGTCGATATATACCCATCCCGATAGCCGCGCGTTTTCACTTTTCAACATCGGCGGCCCATCGCTGATCTTGACCTCGGCAACGGTGGACAGCGTGATTTGCGCACCGCGCTCGGTAACGATCGGCAGGTTGCGAATATTCTCAACCGAATCGCGAATCTCGCGCGGGTAGCGCACGTTGATCGGGAACCGCTGCAGCCCTTCGACGGTTTCGCCGATGTTGTCACCGCCAATCGCTGCCGACACCACACTCTGCACGTCGGAGACATTCATGCCGTAACGCGCCGCCGCAACGCGGTTGATATTGATGTCGATGTAGCGTCCACCGGTCAGGCGCTCGGCCAACGCGGAAGTCACACCGGGTACGTTTTTCACGGCGCGTTCGACCTCGCCGGCGATGCGGTCGATCTCGGCCAAATTTGCGCCCGACACTTTCACGCCCACCGGGCTCTTGATGCCGGTGGCAAGCATGTCGATGCGATTGCGGATCGGCGGTATCCACAGATTGGCGAGGCCCGGCAGCTTCACCGTACGATCCAGTTCTTCGACCAGTTTTTCCGGTGTCATTCCCGGTCGCCACTGATCCTGCGGCTTGAACTGAATCGTGGTCTCAACCATTTCCAGCGGCGCAGGATCCGTGGCGGTTTCGGCGCGGCCAATTTTTCCGAATACGCGCAACACCTCGGGCACCTGCATGATGAGCTTATTGGTTTGCTGCAATATTTCCGCCGCCTTGCCACTGGAAAGTCCGGGCAGGGCAGAAGGCATGTACAGAAGATCACCTTCATCCAGCGGCGGCATGAATTCACCGCCAATTTGCGTGGCCGGGTATATGGTCGCGAGCAAAATGACTAACGCGACGGCAAGTGTGATTTTTGGAAACGCCAGCACCTTGTCGAGCAATGGCCGGTATGCTTTGATGAGAAAACGGTTCAGCGGATTCTTTTGCTCATCAGGAATCTTGCCGCGAATCAGGTAGCCCATCAATACGGGGATCAGCGTCACCGCGAGACCGGCTGACGCCGCCATCGCATAGCTTTTGGTGAAGGCCAGTGGCGAAAACAGGCGGCCTTCCTGCGCTTCCAGTGTGAACACCGGGATGAACGAGAGGGTGATAATAAGGAGGCAAAAAAACAAAGCCGGTCCGACTTCTGCGGCGGCGTCGGCAATCACCGACTAGTGCGTATCGCCATCCAGTTTTTGATCAGGATGCTGATGATGCCAGGCCTCGATATGCTTGTGCGCGTTTTCGATCATCACGACTGCCGCGTCGACCATTGCGCCGATGGCAATCGCGATCCCGCCCAGTGACATGATGTTGGCATTCACCCCCTGATAGTGCATGACGATAAATGCCATCAGTATGCCCAGCGGCAGCGAGACGATGGCCACCAGGGCCGAGCGCAGATGAAACAGGAAT